>JBBDJW010000008.1:0-22362 GCA_040879685.1 Minisyncoccota bacterium
CGGTGTGCGCCTTTTTACGAGCTCTATTTTTATATTTGTCCCAAACCAACGCATTGCTGCAGAGAAAAAGTCCCTTCCTTTCTTGAGGTATGACCACGTTACAGCTCTCCCGTCTCGGACAAGGTGAACGACTATTGGCTCTATTTCATCATCCCGAGAGAGGATACCAACGCGTTCGGGGCTCGCAGAGCTTGCAATGATACGTTTTCCGCTTTTCTCCAGTGCTTTTTTATAGATTTTTTTATACGTATTCCTGTATTTTTCTTCAGATACAGAATCCCCCGTTTCCATGTAATACGCATCGCCTTTGTCAAAAAGAAAATCCTGCTTTTTTTTATGGATTTTGATGCTATGTGATGGCAATGCTTTGACGATATCACCCCAAAATACCCCATCTGAAGGACGTGCACCGCATGTGCAGAGAACATCATCTTCGTTTATATTATGCACCTCTCCCAAACTCATAATCTGAGAATGGCTTCCTAGGAGTAATCCTAACAGCGTAGAGCCACAGTGCCCACTTCCCAAAATATACATTACTTTGTACTTTCTATTTTGCATAATCACATTGAAAATCAATTTTTATTTTCTGAAATATTTAGTGAAGGTTTTTTGTATTCTTATAAATTCACCGTAAATCCTATAGAGTTCATAACGAACAGGAATCGCGTTTTTCCCATGTCTAAGTGGAAGATAAATAATTTTCAAAAAAGATTTTATAATTTCCTTAATTGGCACAAACACTCCCGCCTTTAAAAGAATAGGGAGACTGTTTATATTTGCCCTATCTATCATTACGCCTATCCTATAATCTACTTTTCTTTTATACGCAAGAAAATTAGAAAGTGTGTCAAGCACGACGTACCACGGGCTTTCTATTATCCCTATGGAATACTTATCCTCATTGAAACTGACTTTTTCGTGCATTGGCTTTACAAATCGCGCTTCCATTTTCTTGTTAAAAAACCGAATTTGGTAATACTCCTTAAATGTCCGATACTCTTTCTTTAAGTCAGGACTTACCTTGCGATATTTAACGCGGTATAAAAGATGCTTTGGATTTTCCTGATGTACAATTTCCCCAATCTCTTCACGAAGTCCATCAGAGATAAACTCATCCGAGTCAATGTAGAAAAACCAATCATATGAGGAAGCATCAAGCGTGCGGTTGCGCTCTTTCGCAAAGTCTTCTATTGGATGTCCAGGATTACTCTGCTGTATAACCTTACATCCGTATTCTTGAGCAATTTTTAATGTGCCATCAGTGCTCCCGCCGTCTGCAAGAATAATCTCGGCAAAGCCCTTAAGGCTCTCAAGGGCACGCCCCAGCGTTTTTTCAGAGTTAAATGTAAGAATGCCGACTGAACAGGGTATTTTTTCTTTATTTTTTATGTAATTCACCATGTCTTAATAGTTTAAGATAACTTCATAGGAATTTTGCGAGTTTCTCCTTTTGGTTCATACATAGTGTATAATTCCGGGTCACCATCTTTTTCTAATACATAAATAATTTCATACGCCAATCCGGGGAACCTCTTTGGTTGAAATGATAATTTTGTTTTTATGATGTGAAAGGAAACGCCTATTTCATCAACAACCTTGAAACCCGCTCTGTCGGCTATGATCCTCATATTATAACGAGAGAACTCATAGAAATGTTCAAGGAATTTTGATTTACTTACACGATTTTTAAAATAATGAAAGAATATATTTAGCACATTTTCCCAGTAATAATTAGGATTGGGAGAAGAAAGTACTATGACACCATCCTTCTTTAAAACACGATGGAGTTCAATGAGAAGACCTAGTGGGTTAGTAACATGCGCAAGCACGCACCCCATACTAATTGCATCAAAAAAATTATCTTCAAATGGTAGTTTGCAGAGATTGAGATCTACATTCATAACCTCTTTATAGTGCTCTGGTTTTTCTTCCGCTACAATATCAACACCATAAATTTCTCCTCGCAAACCCTCATTATGATTTTGCGCATACCCAACATCTAAAATACGCTCCGCATTCGGTCGACACAAATAAAGTGTTTCTGCAATAAGCGCTTGTTTGCTTTTCATCGCATCATTCTAACACACTGGGTTACATTTCTAATACTTTCTTAAAAACCTTCTTACACTATCTACGAATCTTCTGTTATATTCAATCGCCGGTGTGAGACGAAGTTTAAAAAGTAGAAAATTCATCGTGCCATCAACTTGTGTCCGACGTATTATATACGAGTCATCCACTTTGCGAATGAGCCCTTCATTGATTGAAAACCCTGCCTCAAAACCATTATTCCTCACAAAATTAATCACCTTTTGGTTTTTATGACCTGATGCGTAGGCGATATAGCGTGGTTTTGCGCCAATATTCGTTTCAATATCTTTCGCACATCCGAGAATCTCACTTTTTATTTTCTCATCATCATCGCTTATCTCTTTTAAGTTCAAGTGTTCCCTCCCATGAACTTCAAACGAGACAAGTCCGGACTCATACATCTCTTTGCACTCTCTCCATGTCAAACGAGGCAGATTGCCTAGCTTTGTCTTTTTCTCAAGATTCGTTGTTAAAAATACAGTTGCGGGAACATTGTGGATACGCAACTGCGGGAAGACATTAGTATAGAAATCTTCATACCCATCATCAAAGGTAAGCGCAACGGCATTTCCCGGCAACTCTTTTTTTTCCCGCACATACGCAACAATATCACGAAGTGGCACTACTTCGTAGTGCTCAACAATATACCTGAGCTGTTTTTTAAAGTCATCTGCTCTTACACTGTATTTCCAACCGCTATCCTCTACACCATGATACATCAAAACGGAGACATGCAATTTTCTCTTCTGTGTTTGACTAAGAAGAAAGGAGAATATTAAAAGAGCTGTTTTAAATGTGTTACGCATATTTTTCATAAAAAATCCCTGCCTCACTACTATTTGAAATAATTACGTAACGTATATTTAATTCATTCAAAAGACTAAGAAACAATAAATGATTTTTCTCTATGGTTTCCCTCCATTCTTTGTAGTAGTGTAAATTAAAGTTCCTATGAGATGTTCGTGTCTTCTCCTTTTCTCTTTTGTACAACATCTTCTCGTTTATATTAAACACAACAAGAAGTTCCGGTTTAGGAATTGATCTCAGCATCTTTTTTAAAGTTTTCCTATCTATCACATCCTCATAAATAGAGAGAATATTTTGGAAAAATCCTTCATCAATGATAGCTTTTTTAAAAAACCTTGCTTTTTGATATCGCGCGTTTCTGTGAAGAAGTACATTCATAAATTTATAATAAAACATTTCTCTGTCGTAAGAGTTCTGTATAATAAGAAGTAGTGTTCGCAAAAACAAAATCGGGTGTCGTATAAAAAAAATGAAGGAGAAGAGAAGAAGTTCAACTTTATTATTTATAGTTATACATTTAAAACTACTCCGCATTTGAAAATGCTTAAAAAGAGATGTTTTTCCTGAGCTAGGTAAGCCGTAAAGTTCAATTATCATTTTTTTACAAATTTAACACAGTATGATTCAGAAAAAATATCGCTTAAAAAATTCATTGGGAGTGGAGAGAGCACTTTAAAAAGAAGACGACTCAATCGTGCTGATTTAAGAAATGGGAAACTTACTGTCACAGGATAAACTCCGGAAATAGTACATCCATTTTTCTCTAATAGTGAAACAAGTTCCTGCCAGCAAATCTGCCCAGAATGAAAAGAATTTGTCTTTCTTCTCAATAGCTTATTTGCCCAATATTTTGGCGTCTTAGTAATAATAAACCCATCACCCCCTTCTTTCAAAAGTGAGGTTATCTTTTTTATTATTTTTTCTTTATTGGAAAAATATTCAAGTGCCCGAGAAGAAAAAAAGAAATCATATTTTTCGTCACCAATAAAGTTTGAAAAATTTTTTTCATAAAAATTAATTTGTGAAGATTCAGGAAGATTATTCTTTGCTAAACCCAACATTTCCCGTGATATATCAACGAGATCATATTCTGCTTTTGGATATTTTTCAATAAAAAGCTTAGTCCACGTTCCCGGGCCAGGCCCAACTTCAAGATAATGCTGAAACGAACCTGTTTTCTGAAGGGTGTGTCTCCGGATAGATTCTTTTGTCATCTCATACATTCCTTTCGCAACATTATTTGAAAACCAACGGACTTTTTCATAATCCGTACCCTTAACTTCGTTATATTTTTCTTTCACTATCTCCTCATCCATAATTAAAAACCTAGTGAGTAATCTTGGAATTATCTATCGGTTTTGCAACAACAACCATCGTTTCATAAAACTTTGAGGTAAAAAAAGATAGTAATCTATAGAGTACATTTAGTATTTTCTTCTTAATACTTTCTTTATGCTCAATATCAAGAGTGTAAATATATCCAAAAGTATCTACACTCCAATGATTTTTTTTGAGAAGAGCATCAATTGTCTTGGAGTTAAAGTATGCCGTATGATCACTGTTAACCACAGGTTCCACGTTCATGAGTTTCCCTGCAATATTAAAGAGATTAAACGCATTCGGAGTGGTAATTATAAGGAAACCTTCCGGTTTTAAATTTTTTTTACAACAATCAAGAAAAAGGCCGGGGTTTGATAGGTGTTCAATAATATCTCCAGCAAAAATTATGTCGAATTTTACCGAAAATGAAAAATCTTCTGCGTTCGCTTCTTGATAATGAAAATTGTTTTTAAATTCATGATTAAGGTCTATATCTACACCATAAACCTCTTTAGTTTGCTTTTTTAGTAAAGCATGAGGCCAATTAAGATCATCCTTTTTGATACCTTGACCCAAAAAACCAATATCAAGAACAATCGCATCTTTTGAAATAAGATTCTCAATTAATTGTCTCTTATTTTTATAAAGTTTTAATTCTTTATTTCTCAACATATATTTTAAAAATTTTTTCCCCCAAGCTTTCAAGTGAGTGATTTTCTTTAACATACTTTACCATATCTTCTTGATTCTCAGACCTTGTGTGCCGGTATCCTTCAATAAAATCTTTCACTGTTGGTTTTTCTATTTGCACTACAGGCGCATCACTAAAGGCGCGCGATGACGTAATTACCGACGTGCCACACGCAAGGGATTCTAAAACGGTTTTGTCATAATTCCCATCATCAGTGAGATTAACTGAAACACTGTGGGATGTATATAATTCGGGTGTCTTGCTATTCGGTACAACTCCCTTAAATACAAGTGCTTCCTCTTCAATAAGACTCCTAAATTTTTCCTTGAGTGGTTTGGTATAGTTTTCATCCTCTGGGCCGACAAGAGTAAGAAGGTTCGCCTCACCATTTTGATAGAGCTCAGAGAAAGCTTCAATAATAATATGAACACGCTTAGCAGGAGCAACACGCCCTTGGAAATATATACTCTTAGGAATTTTCTCTACTTCCGGGTGTGGCTTAAAGACTTCTGTATCAATGCCCGCGGGCATGCGGTGTGCGTTTTTGTAGCGAGCAGTGTAGGCAAATGGTGAAGTATGGAAAACATAATTGGTAAACGGTTGAGCAATTTTTAACCACATACTCCCTACTGTGTGGTTGTACCACAAGCCGATTGTTTTGTTCCACAATCGCCACAAGAGACCGCCGAGTACGATGTACTCGGGATTCATATGGACGAAGACGGCGTCATATTCTTTGCGAAGCTGAAATATATAGCGGTAAAAAGTCCATACATATTTCAGCTTCGCAAGAATTATGAATTTAGAATTATGAATTATGGATTGTTCTTTTTTTTCTTTCTCTTTGCCGAGGGAGTGGACGGTGACGTTTTCGGGGAGGTTGTGTTCGCCTACTTCAAGTGCGATGACATGAACAGATTCAGCATGCTTCGCAAGCTCCTCAACCCAACGAACAAAAAAGCCAAGCACTGGGTCTTGGGTATCCATCTTTTGCGTTATGATGAGTAATTTCATACGTTATATGGCGTCTTCGTTGCTTTTTTGTTCTGTGAAATACGATTTGAGGCGATTCTTTAAAAACATATACCCTTTGTATGTTTTAAAATACTTTTCTCTCCGTACCGCATCTTCTTCGGATCGACATGCTTCATAGTATACTAAGTCAAGCGGTCTTCTGTCTTTTGTCGCGGGTACTTCTCCTTTTTCGTGCGCCTCAAATCTGCTCATTAAATCCGCACTATATCCCTTATAGAGACCTTTATCTTTTTTGCTGTATAGCACATATGTGTAGTACATTTTCATACTGATTTAATAAGATTTCACTGGGCAGGCCCACCTATGGAAAAAGCCGAGTATTGGATCGTTTTTGTCTACTTTTTGGGTGAGGATGAGGAGATTCATAGTTCTTCCGAATCAGTGGCACACGCGGGGATGAGTGTGTCCGGTGTAATGATGCGGGTTATTGCATTCGGGTAACGTTTAAGAAAAAGATGGAATGGAGTGTTTTGTTTTGACAGCTTGACCTCGTACACCTTAAGATTTGCGCCGCTTTCACGCACAAAGTCAATTTCTTTTTTATCCGTCGTTCGCCAAAACATCGTGCGCGGCGGAAATGGCAGCAGAGTGTCTCGCTTTAAAAATTCAGCAAACACCAGCGACTCAAATCGCTTACCCTGATCCGCGGTATCTGCCATCTCATTAAATCCGGTGGAAAACGCGTTGCGAATACCAACATCCAAAAAATATACTTTGTACGATTTTTTGAGTTCGTTGGCGTGATTTCGAGAAAATGAGTGTACGCGACGTATAACAAACGATTGCTCCAAAAGGCGCATATACTCGTCGGCTGTTTTGGGCGCGATTCCGGCATCGCGCGCTACATCGGACGTGTGCACAATGTTCCCCGCGCGCGCGGCAAGACACATCACCAGATTTTCAAATGCTTTTGGATTGCGAAGCCCCTCAAAAACAAACACATCTTTGTAGAGATAATTTGTAGCGATGCGCTTCAATTCGCGCTCACGATCGGCGTTGGTACCTGCCGCGACCACTGCCGGGTAACATCCATATTTCATAAGCGTGTCCAATCGCTCACGATCCATGGAAAGCGTGCTCGCTATCTCAACAAGTGAAAGTGGGTAAAGCATAAACTCATCGGCACGTCCGGTGAGCGGTTCGCGAACGCGGTTTGCAAGCTCAAATGACGACGAGCCGGTTGCTATAATTTTTACCTCCGGGAATGTGTCGTGAAAAAGCTTTAATATTTTTCCGATATTTTCTATTGTTTGCGCCTCGTCAAAGACAACCAACTTCCTTTTTCCCACAAGCTCACGGAGTGATTCTGTGTCTCCTTCAACAAAATGTCGGCGCACGGCCGTGGCCTCGCAATTAAAATACGCATCTTCTTCGTGCCGTTGTGCGAGGAGCGCTTTCACTAGTGTTGTTTTGCCCGATTGGCGCGGGCCCAAAATGATAGTGATGCCTCTTTTTTCAAGGTTTTCACGAATTTGGTGTGTTATTTCGCGTTTAAAAATAAGCATATTTTTGGAAAATCAAGAATTTAGTAATAAGTTACTAATTTATTGATTTTATACTATCATCATACCCTCTTTGACACAAGTTTACTGTAGAAAAAGCCGAGGATTGGATCGTTTTTGTCTACTTTCTGTGTAATGATAAGCAATCGCATATTTACTACTACCCCCAAACCACTTATTTATTTCTACCTATTCTACCTATTCTACCTATTTCAGTTTTTTGCCCTCCTTCACTGCAAGCTTCAGACGGGCAAACATTGCTCCCAACTCTCTTTTAGCTTTTTGAGGTACGTCAACTCTGAAGAAGGAATTATTTTTTCAAGGGTTTTTTGTGCTTGGTGCGCTCTGGTCTCTCGCTTTTCTTTGCTCTTTATTGCCTCAGAAAGCGAGGCGGTGAGACACGCCTTGTCTCCGACATCACAGACCCACGCGCCCTTCTCTACTTTGAGCTCATCGGCAATACCCACATCTGTTGTAACGACAGGAAGCCCCGCAAAGGTTGCCTCAACAAGCGCCATACCATAGCCCTCATAATTTGAGGTCTGCAGAAAAATATCGGCTGTCTTGTAGTATGAGAGGATGTCGTCGGTCCATTCTTCAAAAACAATATTGGTTTGTAGTTTGTCGTCTACGGTCTGTAATTTAAGACGACTAAGTTCGTGCCCATCCCCGACGATAATAAGACCCGTTTTGGGATACTTTTTTACTATACTCTTCATTACTTCAAGCCCTAAGGAGATATTTTTTTCAGGAGTGAGCCGTGAGGCCATGAGGATGATGGTTTCAAACTGAGAATATTTGGCGTGGAGGTTAAAAACCGGCTGATACTTCTCTATTTTCTTAACATCAACAAAAATAGGTAAAACTACAGGTTTGGCCCGTAGTTTGTAGTTTGCGGTCTGTAGCGAGCGCAGGATGCGGTTACTCACAACACGAAGGCCGTCTGCGTGGGGTAAAACTATCTTTGTAATGAAAACACGCGCTTTATTTAGAAATGAACCCTTTGTAAAATAAGGGCTTAAAAAATCCGTATGGATTTGAATGTGCAATTTTGCGCCAACTGCATCGGCAATGCTTTTGCCGACAAGCGCCGTCTCAAAGGGGTCTTGCGTGGTTACGAGGTCAATGCCTTTTGTGTATTTGCCAATACGCATTGCATCGATAATGTACGAGAAACGTCCGCTGGAGTTTGTGGGATAGATTGTTATGTTTTCTCCTATTTTTTCCTTCTTGAACCCAAGAGATTTTTTAGTAAAAACAATTACCTGAAGATCTTTCACCAAGGAGCCGTATTCTAAAATGCGAGAATGCACCGCACTCTCTTTTTTAAAAATATTACGGTCTGTTGAAATCATTAAAACTTTCATTGTTGAAGTGAAGTAAAGAGAGTAAGATGCTCTTTTACAACATCATCCCATGAGTGGGAAGAGGGGATGCTCTCTAGTGCTTTATTTAGTTTCTCATACTCGCTCTTTTTCTCAAGGCGCTCCATCTTCTCTTGTATATCAGAAACAGAGTGAGGATCTATCATAAGCGGGATACTATCTTTGAAAGAAAGATAATTCTCACGCGTGAGAAGAAACGGGATACCGAGAGAGAGAAGCTCGCTTACCTGATTGGGGGCAATGTCTGTCCAGCTTGGTATAACAGCATATTTGCAATTTATAATCCGCTTGTAGAGCTCCTCGCGCCTCATTGAGGGCTCTATCTTCACCCGACCCTCTATACCAAGCTCACCGATTAACGCACGCAATTGAAACTCTCGCGGACCAGAACCGATAAGCGTAAGCGTCGTCTCCTTTGAAAGACCTGCCTTTTTAAACGCCTCTAGGAGCGACTCAATATTTTTCATCACGATGAAACGCCCTGCAAAGATAATCTCATCTGAAGGAGTGCTTCGCCTTACCTCTAAAGAAAGCTCAGGGACGGGATTTTCAATAATCGCGACCTTCTCTTTGGGGAGAGAATAATATTGGGAAAGAAGCTCTCCTAACTCACCCGCGTTGAAAACAATCTTCTCTGCTCCAAGAAAGACGTTTTTAATAAAAGAGAAAAGAAGCGGATATTTTTTATAGAGCCCCTTTTTATAAAACTCTTGGAGTGTTACCGGCTCCTTTCCTTGTTGCAAATATTTCTCCCAGATGTATCCACCACCAACACGAAGCAGATAGGGTTTCTTCCTCATAGAACACGCGAGGTTAACAGGAACACCTGCAGAGACCCAGTCTAGCGAATAGACAAAATCATAGTGTCGCAGTTCACGGAAAACGGCCCTGAAAAAATTGAAATAGTTTAAGAGCTTGCCTTTCCGCACGATACGCATAAGCGGAAAGGAATATTCACTATCAAAATCATACTCCGCTTTGTCGGAGTAGGTAATCACTTTCACCGTGTGGCCCGCACGCACAAGCCCGCGAGCAAGCTCGGGAGCATAGATCGCCGGGCCACCCGCTTCGGGCTCATATATCCCTGTTGTAATTAAAATGCGCATTTAGTGTATATAATAATACTACCATAGGGCAGTAATGGTGACCTTTTCGTTACATTTTACCTCTGTTTTGTGTTACATTCTAAGGTATGAGAATTGTAATAGCCACCCCTCTCTATCCGCCTGATACCGCAGATTTGGCACTCTATACAAAAGATCTAGCACAACGACTCTCGGCTTCACACACAATAACCATAATCCTTTATGGTACGTTGCCTGAAGATATTAGTGGCGTTCAATTCATTTGTGTTGATAAACATAAACCTACTCTTCTTAGAATATTTTTATATATAAAGGCATTGGCAAAAGCTGTACAAAAATCCGATATTTTATATGCTCAAAACGGACCCTCTGTTGAATTGCCTGTGGGGATTATTGCTCGTTTTTTCAAAATTCCACTTATTACACACCGTGGAGATTTAAAAGCACACCAAAAAACACAAAAAAGTTTTTTCCTTAGGCTCCTCAAAGATTTTTCAGAATCGTGCTCATTAGAGGTAATCACAAAAACACCACCAACAAAACCTGAGGTTCTCCCCTTCCAGCCAAAGCCACAGGAGAAATTACTTGATTATGAACGTAAATGGAAAGAGCATGTTGATACACTAGAAGCGCTTTTTAAAAAATATGGCCCAACAAAGTGAATTAGAAAAGTGGAATCTCTACAAAAAACAGGAACTTGCCTTATTAAAACCGCTTATAAGGAATCTTGGTTTTGAATTAGAGAACAAACAACCCCATATCAGCGGTGAGCGTTATTTAATGCAAGCAGTCACAACCACCAGTGGCAAAAAACTTATTCTCCTTGGCCACAGAAAGCATGATGGAAAATGTGTTGTAATAAAAGCAACGCGGGATGGAAACGGCATGCGTGAATTGGAGCATGAGCATGTATGCCGATCTACACTTGAAACTATTGATTTTGCATACGACACCTTTTTCTTTCCCCAAGAATTTCTCTTTCTCAAAAAAAGTGGTTTCCTCATAGCTGTCTATGAGTATATAGAGCAAGAGACCCCCTTTATTGAACGACCGTTGCAGGAACAGGCTCTTTTTTCATTACAAGCGTTTAAAGCACAAGAGAGCGCGCGAGCGACGGTGCATAATCACATTAAACGTATTAAAAAAACATTTGAAATACGAAGTAGCGCTGATTATCTAGAGACATTTTCAAAATTTAAAAAAGATATTGTTATCTATGCGCCTGCGAAAAAAGAAGTTTTTGAAAAGGCGCAGAGGTATCTGCAAGAAAATCAAGAAAATATTGAACAATATTGCCATTTCCTCACGCACGTTGATTTTGTCCCGCACAATTTTAGAATTAAAGATGGTGTCATTTATCTTTTGGACTACTCCTCACTTCGCTTTGGTAATAAACATGAGGGATGGGCTCGTTTTTTAAATTTTATGGTGCTTTACAACCAAGAATTGGAGCAAGGACTTGCCCATTATATAAAAATCAATCGCGCACCTGAGGAGAGCGTTTCCCTGAAGGCACTAAGGCTTGTACGGCTTGCTGAACTTATTTGGTATTACTGGAATACTTTAGAAAAAACGCGAGGTGATCTGCAAAAATTAAATAAAATAAGAATAGAATTTTGGATTTCTGTTTTTGAGCGTCTCGTAGAAGATGAAATCATAGACCCGAAAACGATACAAAACTATAAAAAAGAAAGAGACCGCTTGCGAAGCGAAGAGGAGAAAGAGCGACAAAAAAAGCTTCACTAATCCTTTGGGAAAATATTCTCAAGACATTGAACGAGCTCTTTATATTCTTCAACAATTGAATGTTCCCACCCACTTTGGTCAAGCATTTCAACTATTGCTTTATAAAACCAAAGTTGTTTTTCCCGAGAAGCATTAAAAACACTCCATATCTTTTCTCCCTGTTTTTCGTACTCATAAAGAGTGTTTTGAAGGTTGTGTATTTTATCTGCAACACAAACGGCCTTTATTTTTTCGTCACTATTTTTTACTCTCTCAATATATTCCTTTTTGCGCCCTTCCCACGGAAGAGATTTATTTTCACTTACTCCCTCAACAATATCAAGGACCTCTTGCCCGAGTACATTGCGTAACCTTGTTTGAGATATATCCGTATCTTCAAGAAGATCGTGAGCGAGACCTGCCGCCATCACATCCTCACCAAAACCATGTTCAGCGAGTTTTTGAGATACCATAAATGGGTGCACTACATAAGGAATATTCTCATGCTTCCTGTATTGTTCTTTGTGCCCTTCTGCGGCAAGCGCTGCTGCTTTTTCAATAATACTTGGTTCCATAAAATGATTGGTGATCTATTTTTTATTCAATATAACTAAAGACTTTTTTTTGCATGTCTTCTGCGATTGCGTCCCAATGATAGTTCTCCTCAACCATCTCCCGAGCAGTTTCCGTGACCTGCTTTACCTTTTCAGGATGTGCAATAATATCTTTAACGGCCCTTGCAATCTCTTGAGGGGAATCAACATCCACCACCCATGCTGTTTGACTATACCCATCCCGTTCCTCCCCTTCTCCAATAACATACTCTGCAAGTCCCCCACTTTTTGTGCCAACAAAAGGGAGCCTTGAGGCCATCGCAGAAAGCCCTGCATTTCCCAATCCTTCTGAGCGGCTTGGCATAACAAATATATCTGAAATACGGCGATATATGGTAACCTCACTTCTTTGAACCGATCCGGTAAAAATGACTCTATGCGCAACACCTTCTTGAGAACTAAGATTTTTTAATTTCTCTTCATCAGGACCACCGCCTACGATAAGAAATTTTATATGTTCAGGTAGCAATGTAAGGGCACGTATCGTTATATCAAATGCTTTTTGGGGAACGAGACGGGCTGTATTAACCAAAAAAATATCTCCTTCTTGTTTTCCTACCTTTTCCTTAGCGTTTTGCAATTCTTCTTCTGTAAAAATATCATCTTTGAAATCAACGGGGTTTGCGCCATTGTGAATAATTTCAATAGGTCCCTTAAACCCTCTTTTCCGCGGCCACTGTGCAAGATGTTGGGAGATAGCGTGGACGACGGTTGCTGTTTTAAAACCATAATCAAGAACCGGTGTGATTGGTCTTATAAACCATCGCTTAAAAACTTTCTCATACGAATCGCCATCTTGAAGCGTAATGATATGCGGTATCTTTACGCCACACCACTGAGATAAAACCGCGGGCACTATCATATATGTCATAAGACACCACAGCGCATCAAAATGATGTGTGGTATGAAGCTTCCGCGCTTTGAATGCGGCAAATACCACAAAAAGAATCTTTGAAAGATATTTTCCACCAAAACCAATTCGGTGCACCATGATGTTCCCAATTTTTTCTTGGCGCGGAGAATCCTTGTCAAATAAAAGTGTCACAAGGTGAAATTCTATCTCCTCCGGCTTAATACAAGATGTTATTTCATAGACCGCGGCCTCTGCCCCGCTCACATGGCTTGGATAATAGGCAAGGGAAAAAATAAGTACTTTTTTCATAGATTTTTTTTAGTAGATTCAATATACTCCTTAAGTGTTTTTTTAGGCTTCCACCCTAGCGCTTCAACCTTACTTGAATCGGTTTTATTCCATGACCGTGTTGTTTTTGTTTGAGGCAACATCTTAATTTCTCCTCCACCTGCCTGCCCAGATACAAACATTTCTGCGATATCCAATAGTGAATAGCAATCATCTGCCCCAATGCCATAGCCATCTCCTTTCCCTTTTTCAGAAGCAAGCACAATCCCTTTTATAGTATCTTCAACATGTGTGAAGCATCTTTGTTGTGTCCCTGGAGAAGCAACGGTTAACGGATCTCCTGTTTTGTGTTGCTCCTTAAAGATTCCTACAATTGTTCCATATTCATTTGAGAGTTCGCGTGGACCGTAGACATTGTAAAAATAAACAACAACATAAGGTAATCCATACCACGCGCCGTAATTATTTACCAAATCACTCATTGCTGCTTTTGCCCACGTATATGGAGCAAGATCTCTTCCTTCAACACCATCCTCTCGAGCTTCAGTGAATTTTGTTGAGGAGCCCGCATAGACAAGTTTGCATTTATGCTTTCGCCAAAACTCAAGGACTCCTAGCGTTCCTTTAATATTTAAATCCCACGTGATCTCCGGTTCACTGAAGCTCTGCCTTACCCGCGAGTATTCGCCGAGGTGGTAGATGATATCTGGTGTTTCAGGAATGTGACGTTCAATATCTTTTGTGTGGCCTTCGCGGTATTCTACTCCTTCTACATGATTACTCTTTGTACCGGTAAAGTAATTATCAAGTGAAATAACCCTGTTTGCAGGGTCTTTAGCGAGCGCCTCGCAGAGGTGCGAGCCAATAAAACCGGCTCCGCCGGTTACAACAATAATTTTCTTCGTGTCAGCCATACGCTCTTTATACCCTATTTTAAGCCATTTCTCTAGTCGTCGTCGGGCTTTTCTTCTATAATCGCGAATTCATCCGCAGGGTTTCGCGTACTGCGAAGCGCAAAGACGCCAAAGACACCTAAAAAGACAAGAGCGAGTGTCGCGCCAAGCCAAAGGAATAAAGATGAGCCACCCGCTTTAGAGGGGTACTCGCTAAGCGCTGTGGAGAGAGACGCGGTTTGGTTTTCTCCTCTTTCTTCTTCCTCGCCACTTTCTGATACTTCTTCTTCACTTGGTAAAGAAACTTTATCTACTTGAGGATTACTCTTAAGTGGCGCGAGTGCTACGTTTTCAGGTGGCATATAGGGTGCGCTGTCTTCTCCATAACGATATGTAACGATGCTGTTTGAATACAAAAGTACAATATTTTTAAGGTAAGAAGGATGGGTTAGTGAGGTGACTTCTTGCGAAAAAATAATTTTTTTATTTGCTAAAAGAATTGTGTTAGCAGGTAAAATAAAATATTCTCTCTCCGATTGCAGAATCCATCCGGAAATATCAAGGTCATACGAAGAGGTGTTGTGAAGTTCAATATAAAAATCCTCTTTGTCACCAACCGATGCTATGGTAACTTCTGCGGGAAGGGCGCGGATGATCATTCTGTCAGAAGCAGTATACTTTCCTGAAGCGACAGAGAGAACAACAACGTAATCTCCCGGATAGCGAAAGGTGTGAAAAACTTTTTCTCCTTCACGATTTGTCCCGTCGCCAAAATTCCATATATATCTTGCTCCTTGAAGTGGTAGGCCTTCTGTGCCCAAAGCTTTCGCTTTAAACTGCGTTGGCGCACCAATAACCGCAACAGGATCTCTCTTTTCTATAAAGGCGCTGATTGAATGCTCGGGCGCACTCACGGAGCTCTCTAAGACAAGCTCGGTGGTGCTCCCCCCTTCTTCTGTGACAGGTTCTTGTGTCCCTTCTGTTGCACCATAGACTCCGGGAGTTGGTACTCCTGCCACGAGTGTATTACCACTTCTCTGTAATGAATTTCCATCTCCGTTTGCACCGAGAGATGTTGTGTAGGAAACCTGCTCTTCCACATCACCTTCTTTGTTTAAAAGTAAAACAGTGTAGGTGCCTTCTTGTTGGCCCATATTAAGAACCGTGTCAATCACTGTAACATTTATTGGGTTCTCGGCTAAAAATACTGACGCATCATCTGCAAGTATAAACACTTCATCTGCCCCAATTTCAAACGAGCCCTGCCCGCCGTTTTTGGGCGGTTCATTCAAAATGTGATTAGAACCATCATTTATCTTCCAACCATCAAGGTTAACTGCACTGCTTCCACTATTATAAATCTCAACCCACTCACGCCCTTTATCGGACCCTTGTGGGTCATACATTACTTCAGTTATTATGAGTTGCGCCCGCACAGAAGTGGGCACAGCTAACAGAAGGATTGTAAAAAATAATAGTTGGACGCTAGTTTTATTCATCTATCCTGAGTGTTTTGCGAAGTTTATCTTCAGGGATTTCCGGAATTGTTTTTTCTCCCGCTTCTTGAAATTTGTTTTGAGGGGTGCTTTCCGGAGCGCTCTTTGGAACTTCTTTCTTTTCTTCTTCTTCTTCACGCAACGCTTCAGCAAGAGCGCTGCGTAATTCCTTTAGGTTTGGAGATGAGGAGGGAGTGTCCTTTTTATGAGTCCCCCCAAGCATATTAAGTGAAACGGGAACTTCCGTCTGTTTTTCTTTCAGACTCCCTTCAGGAGGTTCCTTTTTAAACGATGTGTTTCTTTTTTCACGCTGGTCTCCTGAAAATTCTCGCGGAGGTTTTTGTGTTCTCTCCTGCGCTCGTGGCGGTCTCTCTTTACGAGACTCACCGGAAGAAGATCTTTTTTCTGTTTTCTCCTCGCTTTTCTCTTTCTCCACTGATTGAATTCTCTCTTGGATAATTCTCTCCACCTCCAAGCGAGGTTGTGAGTATTTTTCACGAGAGGTTTGGATAACTTCTTCAACAAAGGACACATCGGGCAAAGGAAGAGGAGGGAGTGTCGTTGCTGAAAAAGGAGCTGAGGTAAGCCCATCAATCATAAGCTTGAGGTAAATTTGATAAATTCCGAGATTCACCAAATCATCAGCGGCAAACGTCGGTGAGAGTTCTTTCTCAAGCACCTCAGCGTCAATTGCCCCAACACGAAACATCGCCATCGTACCCACATTACCAAAAACTGCTGAGCGAACCTCGTCGGGCATCTGCTCAATATATTGATGTGCGATAGTAAGGTTTAACTTATACTTTCGTGCCTCCGAGAGAATATTCGCAAAGGTCTCGTTAGCAAATGATTGGAATTCATCAACATAAAAATAAAAGTTAGGGAGTTTTTGGATGTCAGAAGGACCACGATCGGCACGGCTCATGGCGGAGAGATAGATTTTGATGATGAGCATGCTTCCAATAAGATCTGCGTTTTGCTCCCCCATCCGTCCCTTAGAGAGATTCATGATGACAATTTTTTTGTTGTCCATCACTTCTCTGAAATCAAACGATGACTTTGGTTGACCAACAATGTTACGAATAAGCGGATTGGAGACAAACTGCCCAATCTTATTTTGAATTGCCGGTGTTGCTTCTTGTGTATAGCGGTCGGTATATTTTGCAAACTCATCCTCCCAAAACAATTTCACGATAGGGTCACTCACCTGCTCAAGAACTTTCTTGCGAAAATCTTTATTAATAAGCATTCGGTTTATATCTAAAAGTGTGGAGTCGGGAAATTCAATGAGTGCTAAGAGTGTGTTCGTTAAAATATATTCCATTCGCGAAGACCACTGATCCAACCAAATTTTCTTGAAGGCACTCATAAGCCCGGAAACGACAAGATGCCGCTTGTCATAGCCAACATCCTCCATAATATTGAATGATATCGGGTTATCAATATCAAATGGAGCGAAATAAATTACATCCTTTATACGTTCTTTGGGGATATAGCTCAGGAGGGTCTCAACGGCGCTCCCATGCGGGTCAATAAAGGCCATGCCATTGCCGTTTAAAATATCTTGAGCCGCCATGTTTTCAAGCAGAGTAGATTTACCCATGCCAGTCTTCCCCACCACATACATATGGCGCGTACGGTCTTTTGCTCTGATGCCAAATTGAGTTTCCTTGCCACGGAAATCTGTTTTGGCAAAGTATGTTGTTTGCTCTTCTCTGTCGTTCATTGTTCAGGTAGTTAGATGAATTTAGATTGTCAGGTGATTAATAAATAGTAACTGGCATATTTGTATTATTCGTACCATTCGCATATTGGTGCATTACTATTATTCTCCAATTTTTTTTGTGTTGAGTCAATGAAAAACTTATTTTTACTTATTCTGTCCTGAAGACAAAAGCGTATTTTTGATATATGTGTTTGCCAGCGCCAACATAGTACAAACTTTGGTGAACAGACGCTACCTCCATATCTTCCCGCCTTCGGCGAGAACTATAGGGCACACTCCTTAGGCTATTTGGCAAGTAAGGCGTCCTTGGTGTAGACATTGGACGGTGACCATAACATCCATGAAGTCAGGCCGGTATCGTAGACGGCCTGTATTTGTGCGCGGACTTCATCGGCACCATAATATCCCCCATAATTGAAGTCCTGTAACCACGGACGAAGTTTAAGCGGTGTTGAACTGGCGGCAAGCATTTTATCTACTCCTTTACTCATTGAGTATTTAATAACATCATAAACGTGTTGATTGGGATCTGCCCAACCATTAAAATCTTTAGGAAAATGCGAGGGATATACCATCGGCGCGATATAGTCAAAATAGGGTTCTGCATATTCCAATATCTGCCCAATATTAAGGTCGTTGGGGGTTGTCATCGTCATGCCAAAGAGATCTGCTGAGAGAACAGCATCCGTTTCTTCCATTTCTCTTTTGAGATACTTGAAAAAATTGCGTAAAATATCCGCCTTGCCAAAATTAGGATCTGCATTTATTTGCTCTTCGCTTAATGGAAAATAGATGTCTTTCATATTTCCATCCGAAGGAAAGCGGATGTAGTCGTAGTTGAGCTCGTCAAAACCAATCTTGTACGCTTCGTGAGAGAGCGCTACAATATAGCGCCATGCTTCCTGTGCACTCGGGTCAATAAAAGAGAGTCCTTTATAATCTTCCCAGACAGATTTATCACTTTCTTTTTGGATTGCCTGCTCGGGATATTTCTTTGCATAATATGGATCTTGAAAAACGGTAATGCGCCCGATAACATAAATATTTTTTTTATGAAGCGTGCCGATAAACTCTTTCATGTCGTATGCCCCGCACGTGTCAGAAACAAATTCTTTCAAAAGAGGATGCTCGCTCTTGAAAGCAATTTTTCCTGTGTAATCTTTTATATCAATTACAACCGCATTAAGTTCCGTCTCTTCAATAAGGGAAACAAGTCTTTCTCTAAAAGACACCGTGCCGACAACACATTGTGTCATATAAATAGCGCGTACTGCTTCGGGTGTCTTTTGATGAGTCACTATGAAGGGCACCTGAGCAGGAAGATCTTCTCCAAAAGATATACGGTCAAGAATACTCCCATGAAAATTCGTATACTGGGAAGTAAAATAAGGAGGGATATAAAAATAGAAACCATATATAAGAAGGGCAAGTCCTGTAATGACTGCCCCTCCAAAAACTATTCTCCCTATAATTTTTCTTAGCATAGTGCCGATGCCGATTTATTCACTTCTTTCATGAATATGGATATCCCTGTCTCTATGAGGATCGTTATGAGGTATTTGGTTCATTTTTTCATACAATGTTCTTCTGCGATGCGCCATTTTTGCAAAAGAGAGGAAGGCTATTAGAAGACCGGAGACAACGAGAAGGAATGTTTTCCAAGATCCAGGGAATCCCAAAAATGGCACAAGTGCGACAAAAAGACCAAGGAGAACAATGAGAATATTCTTTGACATAGTAACTATTATAGCTTATTTTGAACGGTTCTCAAGTGATGGGGTGGGCCCAACCACTACTACAAACTCTCCTCTAACCTTTTCGGGGTTTTCGGAAAAATAAGTGAGAATCTCTCTGGCATTCCCTCTCTTCACCTCTTCGTAAACTTTTGTAAGCTCGCGTGCCACAACAAGAGCGCGCGTATCGTCAAGATGATCTTGAAGGGATGCGAGTGTTTTGAGAATTCTGTGCGGCGACTCATAAAAAACGACTGTATACTTTGCTTGTGCAATTTCATTAAAGAGTGTCTCACGTCCTTTCTTGTGTGGCAAAAACCCTAAAAAAAGAAAGTTTGAGGCGGAAAATCCCGAAAGAGAGAGCGCCGCAATTACCGCGCTTGGACCAGGAATTGCGATAAGTGAAATTTCTTCAGGAAACTCATGAGCCCGAGAGATAAGCCGACAGCCCGGGTCAGAGATAGTCGGTGTGCCGCTATCAGAGACGAGTGCGAGGTGTTTCCTATCACGAAGAAGGGAGAGGAGCTTGTTTTCTTTTGCACGAGAGCTTTGTGCGTGGTAACTCTCGGTTGGTGTTGCAATGGCGTAATGAGAGAGAAGTTTTTTAGTCACACGCGTGTCTTCACAGACAATTAAGTCAACCTCAGAGAGAATACGGAGTGCCCGCGCCGATATATCCTCCAGATTGCCAATTGGCGTTGCAATAATGTAAAGTTTCCCTCTATCCATTATATATTTATACATAAATTGATAATTGATTTTCCGTAGGGAGAGGGTGTGTATCGTACTATAACACCTTCTCGATAAGAATCTACAAGTCCTGTAGAGACAAGCTTATGGAGGTGTTGTGTAACCGTCTGATAAGGTGCATTAAGCTCCTCCACTATTTCATCTGTAGAAAGATTGTCTTTCTTTGCAAGAAGGAGCACTATCTCAAGCCGGCGATGGTTGGCAACTCCTTTAAAAACTTTTTCAAGTTTATAAAACTCTTTTCTACTTTTTTTCTTTTGGGTCATACTATTTATTACTATAGTATCTATTATATCATTATATATTTATACATAAATATATAATAGAGGGGAGCGTCATATGTGTGTATACATTACCTCAAAAGACGACGCATGCGTGCGTCGTCTTTTTTTATGGCTTTATGTGAGTGATTGATTGCAGAAGCGATTCGCCTACTTTAAATATGTCGCCTGCGCCGATGGTTATAATAACATCTCCTTGTTTTGCATTAGTTTTGAGATAGCTCTCTATTGCGCCAAAATCACCGCAGTAAAGCACATCCTCTTTTTTTTCTTTCATCGTCTCTGCAAGAACCGGCGTATCAACTCCCGCATCGGAGTTCTCGCGCGCGGCATAGACGGGTGCAAGGATGACCTCGTCTGCATCAGAAAAGCTCTCGGCGAGTTCGTTTAAGAAAGTCTTTGTCCTGCTGTAGAGATGTGGTTGGAACACAGCTATAATTTTTCTCTGCGGGAACCGCTCGCGAGCTCCCTTAAGCATTGCTTGAATTTCCGTAGGATGATGAGCATAGTCATCATATACTTCTGCCCCTTCCTTTGTTGTGCCTTTGTGTTCAAACCGACGCCATGTTCCGCCAAAGTGTTTGAGCGATTCTCTTGCTGATATCTCACTCACCCCAAGAAGCGTAGCAACAGCAAGCGCCGCTCGCGCATTTTTCTGATTATACTCACCCGGAAAAGCAAGCTCTATCACTCCCCCCTTTTTTTCCGTTTCAAAATCAACCGCTTCTCTTCCGGCAAGCGCATCTCTAACGGCAGGGTGTCTTTTGTCGGTGACAATAATACCCTCCTTCTTAATGCGCGCACTAAGCTCCGAAAAGGCTCTTATGATGTCGTTTAAATCTTTATAATAATCCAAGTGGTCGGCGTCTATGTTTGTAATGACCAGAATATCCGGCGAGAGATTGAGAAACGAGCGACGATATTCACACGCTTCCACGACCAGAATATCTCTCTTACCGGTCTCGGGTTTGCCGACAATAAAGTTGCTGTTAACATCTTTTAAAAGACTTCCTAAAATAACGGTAGGGTTGAGCCCCGCATCAATTAAAATTGTGCCGATCATTCCGGTTGTCGTTGTCTTGCCATGCGTCCCTGAGACGGCGATGGTAAATTTCTCATGGGAGATGATACCGAGCATCTGCGGATAGGTATAGCATGGGATGCCACGCTCTTTCGCGCAGATAAGCTCTGGATTGTCATCAGGAATTGCTATCGTATACACAACCACATCGGCATCGTGAGGAACGTGCCCCGCGTCATGCCCTATGAAAATCTCTGCTCCGAGGCGCTCCAGTTCATCGGTAATGGATGAGCGCTCTCTATCCGAACCTGAAACCTTCTTACCCTCCAGAAGCATCATCCGCGCTATCGCAGAGATGCCAATCCCCCCGATGCCGATGAGGTGAGCTTTTTTTATTTCTTTTAATTTGATTTTTTCCATTGTTTATATAAATTTAAGATTTCATCAACGGCGAAACTCTTATAGTGAGGAATTTTATCTAAAGTAAGCCACTCCGCGTCTTCTACTTCCATTGGGTATAGTTTGTAATTATCATCTTTAACAGATGCATAGTAACAATAAACAATATCTCTCTTATATTCTCGTGTGCTTCGGTATTCCCCAATATAAGAAAGGTTTGGTAATTGAATATTCACCTCTTCTAATACTTCTCTTTTTGCTGCATCTTCTGGCTTTTCATTCCTTTTTACACCTCCACCTGGAAATGTCCATTTTTTAAGTCCGTATGCATTTTTTATAAAAAGGTATTTTCTATCATGTTCAATCAATGTTTTCACACCTAAAGTCTTTGGGCGAAAAATAAACCAGTACAACCTCCTCAGTGGCAAAATTATTTTAAAAAATAATCGAACAAACAATATCTTTATAACCATATCTTTTTCACTTCTTCTACAAACTGCCCTCCCCGATCAAATTTCAGCCAGAGGCTGACCCGCCTTTGGTGGGCATTATGCCTATAAACTTTCAACATATTTCATAAATTGTTCGCCTCTATCAAATTCATTTTTGAATAAGCCGAATGATGCAAACGCCGGTGAGAGAAGCACTCGGTCACCTGGCTCTG
>JBBDJW010000008.1:22462-28000 GCA_040879685.1 Minisyncoccota bacterium
AATAAGCCGAATGATGCAAACGCCGGTGAGAGAAGCACTCGGTCACCTGGCTCTGCGAATTGGTACGCTTTTGCAACCGCCTCCTCCATCGTGCTTGTGTCTATAATCTTTATGCCATGCAAAAGGTCAAACGAGTTGCGCACCTTGTTCGTGCCCGTTCCTGGCAGAAGCACCACCGCCTTAACATGCTCGGGAAGCTCAGCAACAAGCGCCTGTGCATCAAGCTCTTTATCTGCTCCGCCCATAATGAGAATCGTCCGCTTCGTGCCATCGTCAAGTGCATGAAGAGCGGCGCGTGTTGCATCGGGCGTTGTTGCTGTCGTGTCGTTATAAAAAGAAACATCGTTTATCTCACGAATACATTGCAATCGCCCTTCTACACCAGAAAATTCTTCTACTGCTTCTCGTATACTATCTTTTTCAATATTAAAATATGATACGGCGTGCATTGCATGGGCAATATTTTCTCTGTTGTGTACTCCCAAGAGTTTTGGCGACCAATCGCTCGGGACGTCCTGCGGGCGGGCGGTAAGTATCTTCCCCCTATGGTTTACAAGGTCAGGAGCGAGGATTTGCGAGACCACTTCGCCAACAACAAGCAGGTCGCCTTCTTTTTGGTAGAGGAAAATATTTTTCTTATCGTTCAAGTACTGCTTCATATCGCCTTTGTAATAGTTCATATGGTCGGGCAAGAGATTGGTAAAGACCGCGACACGGGGGCTTATTTTCGCTTCACCAAATCCCTGCAGTTGCCACGAGTCAAGCTCCATCACCATTATGGTCTTTTCTGTAACTTTTGGAAGTTGCGCGAGCGTTGAAATACCTCGAACATTCCCGCCCAAGCACACATCTTTTCCTGCCCTTTTTAGAATTTCATAGAGGAGATGCGTGATGGTAGATTTACCTCGTGTTCCGGTGATACCAATGTTTGTACATGGTGAGAGCTTTGCAAAAAGCGACGAGCTCATCTCAATAGGAATGCCTTCTGTGCGTGCCGTTTCAATATAAGAAGAGTCCAGCGGCACGCCGGCGGATTTAAGAATCATGTCGCGATCTTTAAAATCTTCCTCTCGGTGCCCGCCAAGGTGGAAGGTGATATTCGGATAGTGCGCAAGTTTCTCTAAGGATTCCGCAAGCTCCTCTTCGCTTTTAAGGTCGGTTATAATAAGCTCTGCTCCATGCTCCGCCAAAAAAATGGCGTCACCAACACCACGCCCAAGGAGCCCAAGGCCCATAACCGTTATCTTTTTACCCCTAAAATACTCTTTATAGTCTTTCACGATGCTTTTAGTGTAGCATACTGGTTGCTAGATACTGGAGACTGATTGCTAGAAGGTGAAAATAAATAAATGTTCAACACCCGGTGTTGAACATTTTTGGTGTATTGGGAGGTAAGGGTGGAAATAAAAAAACGGCAATCATATGATTGCCGTTATGTCGTCTTAATCCTCTCTTTCCAGAGAGGGTGCGATGAAGGCGTTTGTTATCTTGCCTCCATCGTCAACGAGGTAGCTCCCGTCCGAGAGCTTTTGTGAGATGAGAATCTCAAGCCCTGTCGCCTTCTTCACCTGCTGCTTCCATTTTTCAATATCATGACTATTCATGATTTTTTCCTCTAAGGTTCGTGAATTTCTATCTTTATTATACACAAAATAGATATTTTGTCAACCCCCCCCACACCACGCTCTGCGCGTTGCCGTGGCAACTTCGTGATGAATGGTGTGGTGGGGACAGGCCCCTCTAAGCTAAAATGCCTTATTTGGCCCTGAAATGAGGCATTTTTGAATCCCCAGGACATCGGATGTCCAGGGAATAACTAAAAGCTATAAGCTAGTAAAAGCTAAATAACCCCTAAAAGCGTGCCCAAAAAGAAGATATAGATTGCCAAGTACATTGCGCCTTCATAAATATGGATGCGCCTTGAAATGCCCGAAATAAGGAATATGAAGGTTGCCGCAATCATAACCGGAAGACCAAGGGTGAGCGTCTCGTTGTCAACAATAAGCGTTGAGAAAAGACCGGGCACACCGACAACGAGAAGCAGGTTAAATGCGTTAGAGCCAAAAATATTCCCCAGTGCCACCTCCGGCTTTTTATCCACTGCGGCTTTTATGGAAACGGTGAGTTCCGGCAGTGAGGTACCAAGCGCGACAGCGGCGAGAGTAATGACCCCTACTCCGATATTAAAAATCTCCGCAAGGGAAATGACAGAGTCAACAAGAAAATGAGCTCCCACGACGAGTCCGATAACTCCAATAAGAAGGAAGCCATATTCTTTTGCACCCACCTTCTTTCCCACAAGCGCTTTAGGGTTCTCTTCAGCAATGATTTCCACCCTCCCCTCTTCAAATTCTTTATGCTCCGTATCCTTATAGAAAATAGTGTAGAGGAAGTAGATGATAAAAAGAATTGAAAGAAATACCGATTCAATAAATACAATTTCTCCATCATATACAACGCCCACAAAGAAAATGGTGGCGATGATCAAAAGTGGCAAATCAAGGTCTATGAGATTTTTGTTAACCTCGAGCTTTTTACCGATTATTGCCGCAAGGCCGACAACTAAAAGAATATTAGCAATATTGGAACCAACAGCATTTGCCACAACAATCTCCGTTACCCCTTGATAAACTGCCGCAACTGATGCGGCAAACTCGGGGAATGATGTCCCTAGGCCAACAATAACCACCCCGACAATAAAAGGAGAGAGCCCCCACGAGAGCCCGATGCGCTCAGCGCTTACAAGCAGCCAATCCGCACTTTTTACCAAAAGCGCGAGTGAGAAAATAAAAACAGCGATCCAAAATAACGTCATAATGCTTTAATATATAGCATCTAGTATATCGTATATGGTATTTCGTGAATAGGAGAGAGTTGAAACAGCCTGTAAAACTAAATTTTTTTCGTCTTGATGCATTATCTCCATTATATATTTATACATAAATATATAATGGATGATATATCCTTATTAATATCGGATTTTGGGCATTCGGACATCGGATGTCGGACATCCGATGTCCGAAGTTAATCGTCAAATGATAGGGCAAACTTGGGACATTTCGCCGAGGGCGGACAGGCATATCATTATCAGGAGAAACAGTGTTTAGACACTGTTTCTCCGCTTTATCTTTGAAAATTAAAAGTAACGTTCAGTGTGCAGCTGGTAGGACTCGAACCTACGACCTCGTCATTATCAGTGACGCGCTCTAACCACCTGAGCTACAGCTGCACGCTGCACACTACGTTATTTAATTTTCAAAGCACCCACCCTGAGCTACGGTCGCACTATGCTAACCATTGTATTCTTTTATAAATGAACACCACCCGCCTCGCCCGTGGGGCTATGACCGAGGGAGCTACAGTTGTATAAATACTCAGAAAATATAGCAAAAAAAGAGACTCTTCACAAGAAAGCTGTCGCATGCTATGCTACTTTTTGTGCCTCTTCTTGAGGAACATGCATACCCACAAAAACAGGAGTAGCAAGAATGAGTCAGTTTTTTGAGTCTCGCTGTAACGGTCGGCAAAACGGAGCTCGTGAACCTCGAGTTTTCAAAGACATTCCTGACGGAGAAAAACGAAGTGAGGAATGCGCGCCTCAAATGGTGGCGCGGAGAAAGGAAGACCGAAAGCGGCGACACCGCAAAAAGAAAGAAAAAAAAGGTACTAGTATTGATGTGGAAAACCCAGCACAAGCACAAAGAAAAGTCTGGGCAGAACAAGCTTCTTGAGCTTGGAAATTCCACTCTCTGCAAAGGCGCACCCGCATGGTGTGCCTTTTTTATGCTACAATAAAAAAATTATGGACGAAAAGACTCTTGGTATTTATCACAAAAGTTGTGTTGACGGCACGATGGCGGCCGCCGTACTTCTTAAGAATTTTCCTTCCATTACCCTCTTTCCCTTCTCTTATGGTGATATGGAAGAAGAACTTGCACCTCTTTTAGCAGTGGTAGATTCTCAAACAACAGTGTATATCGTTGATTTTTCTTTTGAAGAAAAGGCGGGGATAGAGACCCTCTTTGCGCGCAATCCAAAAAAAGTTATAACTATTGACCATCATATCACTCCTTATGAGGCTCTTTTAAAGAGTGCTGAGAAATACAAAAATTTTGAATATATCTTTGATAAAAATTATTCAGGAGCATGGCTCACCTGGAAGTATTTTTACCCTGAAGTGCCTGTCCCCGAGCTTATAGAGCTTGTGAGTTTGAGCGACACAGGGCAGTGGGATAAAGATAAACGCGCTTCGTATGTAAATGCCTCCCTTACTCCTTGCACGAACGACCCGCAGAGCATGCTCCGTATGCTGGAGAAACCCCTACAAGAAATTGTAGAAGAAGGAAAGCGTCTAGATGGTTACAACACCTTCCTTATCAACCTCTCTTTAGGAAAAACCGACCCAAACAAAATAGTGATACACGGTCATCACGTTCTCTCCTTCAACGCAACACTCCCGACTCAACAAATGCGAAGCCAATTGGGAAGTCTTTTAGTAAAAAAATACGGTGAAACAGTCGCCGTATATCGTATTACCGGCGGTAATGTACACATCTCCTTCCGTGGAATGGATAGGGTAGAACCTTCAGCGCAAGAGCTTGCCGAGGCACTTGGCGGTGGTGGACATAGAAATGCTGCCGGTGCCGGTATGACGCTTCCGGAGTTTTTAGAAATTTTAGACATATAAGAAAAACCCTTCTCGCTAGCGAGAAGGGTTTTTTTCTCGGCGGACGCCGAGAGATAGTTAAAAAAATGATGACGGCTGAATTTCCAGAACCGCCATCGCGAAAACGAGTGCAATAAATATCAATATTACGATATTTATCGCAATCTCTCTTGTTTTTTGAAAGATCATGATCCTCCTTTTGAGGTTATTTAGTATCCGTCTTAATTATATTATATTTTTTATTTTTGTCAATAGGATAAAAAAGGCTTATTTTAAGCCATTTCAATACGCCAGACGCCTGGCGTATTGAGCAAAAGAAAACAGACGGATTTTGGTAAAGCCAAAATCCGTCTGTTTTCTTTTGCTCATAACTAGTACCTCGTAGAGTATCGTTCTTTCTTTTGTTCCGTTCTTAAAATCTATACGCTCTTATCCCAAAGCGCGCGGGTGTTCTTTTATTTTTAGGCACTCTTGTGCCTATGCTTAGAAACATGAAAGCATTCTTTCCCGCCAAAAGCGGGATCGACCATTTTTAAGTACTGTGCGCAAATGGTACGCGCACGTTCTCACAGGGCTTTCATATATGAAAACTCTATGAGAGAAGCACCGAATCATTATTTGGAAATGATCCACGACCAGCTTCCGCTAGCCGTGCCTTGTTATGACTTAGTCCCTGTTACCGAACTCACCGTAGGCCCAGCCCCAGTTTTATGAAAAAAAATTTTAATCTCCTAAAACTGGGGCTGGGACTTCGGGTGCTCCCGGCTCCCTTGACTTGACAGGCGGTGAGTACAAGACTCGAGAACGTATTCACCGCGGTATAGCTGACCCGCGATTACTAGCGATTCCAACTTCATGAGGTCGAGTTGCAG
>JBBDJW010000009.1:0-7375 GCA_040879685.1 Minisyncoccota bacterium
CTCCTCTCGCAGAATATACTCGCAGGTTCATTATTCTGCGGAGGAGGTGGGACTTGAACCCACAAGCGCCGAAGCGCGCCGCTTTTCGAGAGCGGTCCGTTACCAATTCCGGGCACTCCTCCATATATAATTTTGAGTATAGCACGATACCATCCTGTCTCCTTTCTTCTGTATTTCAAATGTTCTCTAGTCTCATTTCTTACTACCATACCCCTATCATACGCTATAGCGTATGATAGGGGTATGGTAGGTTAGCGTCTTACCTTAAAGTGTCTTTGTAGATTATTATCAGGAGAAACTTTAGTTTCTAAATAATACACATACTCCTCAATATCAAAAAAATTGATTATGAAGTTTATCTCGTTGTCACATGGATAGGGATACACAAAAACACTTTTCTGAAATTCAAGAAAACCAAGCCCCTTTAACTTCCTTCTCAAGGCATCTCGTACTTTCTTTTTTCCTTCCGGGATATCATAAAGGACAATACGCCACTTTTTATCCCATTTTCTTGGTGTGGGTACGGTAAGTTTGAGATAGTGGTTGCGCAGTACAAATGCCCTCCCTTTATTGGTAAGCTCTATTCTTTCCTTTTGGTTTTCTTCCCTGATACTTTTTACTAGTTTATTTAATTTGAGCCTTTACAATCCTCTATAAAGTTGTTTTCTGTCAATCTCATTCCATAAAATATCTGCTTTTTCATATAAAAATTTGCGTCCCTTTTTAGATCGCGTGTAGCGTATAAGAAACCCGGTGTTGAGAAGTTCCAAAATTTTGAATGCTACAGCATATTTTTTAGTCATTCGTTTTAGTATATACCTATACCTTATAGTACGCTATAGCGTATGATAGGGGTATAGTTCTTACTATACTAAATCTTACTGTAATAAAAAATGATACTCTAAGAAATTTTATACCCCCCTTATTTTTTTGATCTTTTATGAAAAAGTGCTATAATTTTTTCATTCAGAATCGGTTCATTTGGCCTAGAAATGAACCGATTTCTTTAGACGGCCCCATCGTCTAACGGTTAGGACATCGGCTTTTCAAGCCGGTAATCGGGGTTCGATTCCCCGTGGGGTCATCATCACACAACAACCGCCCTTAAGGGCGGTTGTTGTGGTTTCTACTTTTTCACGACGGCGATGATTTTACCATTTATCATAAAATCATCATCACTTGAGATGTAAATGGGTTTATGTTTAGTATTTGAAGATTCAGAGATGAGCATAATAGCTTTCTTTTTTTTGTCTATCTTGAAGCGTTTTAAGTTTGCACTGCCATCGATAACGGAGAGAACATAATCTCCATCAAGTGGCCTTCTGTCTTCTGAATCAATAACAACATAATCTCCGTCTTCAATGTTCTTATCATTTATAGTGGCGCGATTCATGGAATCTCCCTCAGCGCGGACGACAAAGATGCCGTGGTCTTTGGTAAGAATCTGGCGAGAGATTTTGAGATACCCCTCAATATTCTCCTCTGCCATTAAAACGGCAGGACCACAGTTTGCAGAACCAACAACGGGGATGGCAATGGAATCGAGCCCCATTTTATGAGCAAAGGGGGATTTCACAAACTCTCCTTCGGAGAGTTCCATACTGCGTGCACGACGCGAATTTTTCTTTACATACCCCTCCTCGTGAAGCTTTGCAATATAATAATGTGCAGTGGAGACGGAGGCGAGCTTAAAATGACTCTGAATCTCCTCTAGGGAAGGGGAGTAGCCATTTTTCTTGACCTCTTTTTTAATATAATCCAAAACGGATTTTTGTTTTTTGGTAAGCATAATTGCATTTCTATTTATTTTCTAGTAATATAGGGTAGTATATAGAAAATAAGTAGAAAAGACAAAGTACGTGGTGTGGAAAACTGACTATGCTAAACTTGAATATGTCTAAAAACTCACTCGCACAAACAAAAAACTATGAAGAAAAAAATAATTGGTGTTGATTTAGATGAGGTACTTATGGATGCATTGACGCCAACCTGTCACTTCTTAAATAAACACTACAATGCTGAAATTACTCGCGCGGATGTATTTGCACATGACTTTGCGGCGGTATGGGAGCAAGGGCTTGAGGAAATAGCCACACGTATGGAAGAGTTTTATGCGTCACCTCATCATGATGAGGGTGTGCCAATCTCCGGTGCTGTAGTTGCGATAGATGCTCTTAAAGATACGCATGAACTCCATATTATTACAGCACGACCTTCAAGCGCAAAAGAAGTGAGCGTGCGCTGGTTAGAGAAGCACTTCCCAAATACTTTCAAGAGTGTGCACTTTACGAAACATTACTACAATGAGACAAGTAAGTCTAAGGGGGATATTTGTCGTGAACTAGACATTAGTATTTTTATAGACGACGCGCCACATAACGTTGATGATGTCGCACCTGTTGTTGAAAAAGTATTTCTTATGCACTCGCCGTGGAACAAAGAGTACACCCCAGCACACACCAATGTTGCACGTGTACATTCATGGAAAGAAATACGTGAATTTTTAGAGAGATAGATAAAAAAATACCCCCATCATTGATGACGGGGGATGTGCTGAGAGATCCATGGCCTGTTTTTAATGCTCGAATAGAGCGCACAGAGGCATATCGCAATAAGAAGTAACGGCGCAGGCCAAATAGCTTCATGTCGTGTAATTTCACAGGCCGCGAGAAAAGCGGTAGCACACGTTGCGACATGTACCCACCATGGACTTTTAAACTCAGGGTTAACGTACAGCATTACAAGGAAGATAATTATATATGTTGCAGAAGAACCAAAAATGGAAATAAAGGTATCCATAGTGCACACTCCTTTCTTGAAATACTCTTTTTAGTGTATGCCTTCAAGAATTTGTGTCAATGTGTATTTTGTGTGCATTCTGTAATATGGTAGCATAAGTAAACATTATGATTGAAATCCTCCTTTACTCACTGGGTATTATGGTCGTATCCCTCACGGGGGTTATTTTGCTGTGGGGGAATGCAGGGCGTTTGATTGAGCGGAATTTGAGTTTTCTTGTTTCTTTCTCTGCTGGTGTTTTTCTTGTAGTAACCTATTTACTTGCCAGTGAGACGATTGAAGGGGCGGCAAGTACAACAGAGGGTCTTCTTTGGATTATCGCAGGTGTTGTCGGGGTATGGCTTTTGTTTAAGATATTGCCGGAGATGGAGCATCATCATGAGGGGGTCCATTCACATTCAAAAATTGATCCGCGCCGTATTCTTATGAGTGACGGAATCCATAATGTTGCAGATGGGATTCTTCTTGCAGCGTCGTTTATTGTCAGTTCCTCTCTGGGGATGATCGCCGCACTTTCTATTTTTATTCACGAGCTTCTTCAGGAAATATCAGAATTTTTTATTCTACGGGCAGGAGGCTATTCAATTAAAAGAGCGTTGAGCCTTAATTTTCTCGTTTCAGGGACAATATTGATTGGAGCGCTTGGCGGATTTTTCCTTATTGATAGTTTTGAGGTGCTGGAGATTCCACTTCTGGGGATTGCATCTGGATCATTTCTTGTTGTGGTCCTTTCCGACCTAATTCCACACTCGCTTCACCATGCAAAGATGCACATGCAACAAATACAACATATTGTATGGTTTCTTTTAGGTATTATGCTTATGGTCTTTATTAGCACTTCATTTGCCGAGCCTGAGCACGGACATGAAGAAGAGCTTGACCATGAAAATCAGACGATTGTCGTTGAGTAAAAAAAGGCCGCGCGAGTTATTCGCTCGCGCGGCGTGAGTTTTAAGCGGTGGCTTTCTTATATGGAGGCACCACCTGAAGCAGTGAGGAGAGTATCCACGCGGCAACTGCATACTTTGTCTCATGGTAGGGCTCTTCTGCAGAGAGAACCAACTCAAGGCACAAGATTTTGTATTTGCGCACCTGCTCTGGTGACGGAGCAAAGCTCCACTTCTTGGTTCCAATTCCGTTTTTATGAAGGTGCCGTGCAAACCGGTTCCACTCATTACTCGTTTCCCCGAAACAAGATGGGCATCCTTGCGCCATCTCATGAAAATTAGAGATGAGTCCGTCCTCGGTGAGCACGGGTTTAAATAGGATTCTTTCTTTACCCACAGCCGTCTCCTTTTGTTTGAGTCCATCGGTATCATACCCCTTTTCTCATAAAAGTCAATATTTGACGTTTTCCATAAGGTCTGTTGCTTTTTGAAAAAATATGCTATCCTACAAAAGGGTAAGGATTTAGGTCCTTTTTGCACCCTTCACAAACCAGTAATACAGGAGAAGAAGATGAAGAAAATGCTACAACTGCTCATCGCAGTCGTCTTACTTGTATTTACCCCCATCACCTTCGCACTCGGCGCAATCACCGGCCCCGATCCAAATGATCAAGGGTTCGTCCCAGCAGTCGCATTACCGACTGCGCCAGCGACGATTGCCACAGGTCCCGATTATGCAACTGCCAGGCAAAAAACCGAAGGTTCTGGAGGTGCCTTCGTCTCCGCCGAAAAAGTTTTTGGTGGTGAGACACTCCGCGGGGATGTGATAGCCAGATATCTCTGGGATGAAGAAACACGTCCGCTCGAGTAATTATCTTCCAGGAACGCCCATCCGTGGGCAAGGCCTTCCTCACAAAGGAGGGCCTTTTTAATTATGTTATGATGAAGGAGAATGAAGCAAACATTTTTTGTTACAGGATTTCTTTTTTTTATCCTCCTTGGCTATCACACGCTTTCTGAAGCAAACGCGCGCAATCCGCTTATTGTTAAAGTGAGTGATATTATTGGTACTGTTTTCTTGGCGGATGCTGTTTCGGAAAAAGACCTTCATACTCGTTACAGACTTGCCAACGAAGGGAAGAGAAAAATTCGCATCCTTATTGTCCCAGGTCATACACCAGAGAATCCTGGTACGAGCTATCACAGTCTTCCGGAGTGGGAGCTTACTATAAAAACGGCGCTTCTTTTAAAAAGATATCTTGAAGCAGATAGGCTTTTTGAGGTAAGCATCACTCAAGACACGAAAGGGTTTACGGAAGCATTTCGTAACTATTTTGAAAAAGAGAGGGAAAATATTGTTGATTTTATCAATCAAAAGAAAAGCACTATGGCATATCTTATGAATCGTGGTGTGGTTAATGAAAATCAAACTGTTGACCATATTAGTGTTACTCAAAACATCGCGCTAGAACTCTACGGTATCAATAGATGGGCAAATGAACACGATATAGATATTGTGCTCCATCTTCATTTTAATGATTATCCCGGAAGATATAAAGATAGCTCACCGCAACACTCCGGCTTTTCGCTGTATGTTCCCGAGAAACAGTATTCAAACTTTAAGGCGAGCCGTGCCATTGCTTCGTATCTTTTTATGAGCTTGAATGAATATTATCCCACAAGTGATTTACCACTTGAGAAGGATATTATTATTGAAGACCAAGATCTCATCGCAATCGGAGCTTTTAATACCTTACAGAGTGCCGTTACCCTTATTGAATATGGGTATATTTACGAGCCGCAGTTTGTGTATAAGGAAACTCAACTTCCCGCGCTTGCCGATTTGGCCTACCAAACCTATCGTGGGCTGAAACACTATTTTGAAGAAGACATACATACTACACTTCCTTCAACAACACATTTACCCTATACATGGAAGAAAAACTTAAGGTTGGGCGACAAAGGAAAGAAAGATGTTTTGGCACTACAAATCTATCTCACTTCTGAAGGGCTTTACCCGCCCACAGGTAAGAGCCGAAACGATTGCCCTATAAGCGGCATCTTTGGTGTATGCACAAAAACTTCACTGCAAGAGTTTCAGCACGAGCGTGGCATTATGCCGCCGAGCGGCTATTTTGGTCCTCAGACACGCTCGGTAATCAATGTCACAGAGAGGGAGGAATAAAAAAAGCCCAACCAAAATAGTTGGGCTGATGCCACAGATGAAAAGGGCACCAAATTGGTGAGAGTTTTAAAAACATTTAAAAACATCCACGCCACCTACCACCAACCCTCACCTCATTTTCCGAGCAATATTTTCTGAGCGCCCCATAAGATGATATGGAGTAGGGAAAGCGAATGGTTAAGGAGCAAAAAGAACACTCCCGTGCAATATAGTTTTTTACTGGTTCTTTGACTATATGCATTTCACCACCGCAGGGTTTTTGAGGGCTTCCTCTATGGTAGAGTTCCTCTATTGTGGAATGTTCAAATTTTTGTTGAGGAGAGTTTCTCCCTGGTGGATGAGTAAGTAGTGAGTCTCCTTCTTTGGAGACATTTATGGGAAATACCATAATAATTACCTCCAAAGTAAAGTGGGTTAGTACTTCTACCTCTAGCCTATATAAGCCTTATAATAAGTCAATGGTTACAGACAATCTTTAATGGTGTGCATAATGTGTTTGCAAACAAGAGAGGAGTGTTATAAAATACTTTAATAATGAAAGGTTTCTCTATCGGTATTATAGTGTTTGTTGCCAGTTTGGCGCTTTTCCTTTTAATTTCTTTTTTTGCAGGATCTTCTCGAATAAGTGTCGCTGATGAGGTGGTTGTATATTTTCAAGAGCAAGTGATACAAAAAGGAGTGTCACGTGTTGGCCAGCCGATTGAGGGGTTTAATGCCCTCCTTCTTAAAAATGCTTTTCCGGGTCTTCGTGATGGAGATTTTGATCGTGTGGTAACGCGCGAGGGTGTTTATCGTCTGGAGGGTGGGGTGTTACACTACAAGCGGTCGGTAAAAACTCCCATTACCTCTGCTGAAGAGATGATTACAAAAGAAGGTTACGCTCAGCTTCTCCACAATCTTCTCATACGTTATGAAATTACTCCACCGAGCATGATTGCTGTAGATCGCTTGTTACTCTTTATTGACGAGCCTGATATTTATAAGACACTCTTGTTTGGATATTTACATAATGACTATGCAATTCAATATGGTGGTGATTGGTATCCGGTGGTGAATGGTAAGGGTGTAGTATTAACAAGGAACCGTTTTCTTATATCTCCTGACCCAAATGATCTTACAGGATTTAGCCCGTATATTCTTGTTACTTCTGAGAATAATGTCCCAGAATATTCACCGTTTGCGAAGACTTTAGAATCTGCAATGACGATAGGAGGGAATACCTTTGTGCGCCTGGAGACAGAAATGGAAAATGGAGAGGAGATTGTGCGGTATATTTATGCGGATGGAATAAGAGCCATCGTTCTGGCACACTATCCTTATGATTTAGATTCATCTGCAACAGCAACATTTGAGAAGGTGGTCCAAACATTCCTTCCAGCCAAATAAATATTCAATACAGAGAAGTACCATACAACAAACCCGCTTGTATACGAGCGGGTTTGTTGTATGGTGGGCGGTACAGGACTTGGTCACTCTCGTGGGTGTTTTGTTCGTGCCACGCACT
>JBBDJW010000009.1:7475-27159 GCA_040879685.1 Minisyncoccota bacterium
CGCCCGACACATTTACTGCCGGGCTCCTCTAGTTTTGTGGGCGGTACAGGACTTGGTCACTCTCGTGGGTGTTTTGTTCGTGCCACGCACTCCAAAACACCTCACTCCATTGACCTCCACTCGGGCTCTCCACCTTCGGCGGGCTTCGCGAGCCCTCGGTTCAAGTCCTTTCCCCAACCACAAAACTAAAAGTCGCCCGACACATTTACTGCCGGGCTCCTCTAGTTTTGTGGGCGGTACAGGACTTGAACCTGTGACCTCTGCAATGTCAATGCAACGCTCTAGCCAGCTGAGCTAACCGCCCGATATTATATTATCAATATTACAACACTAATTTAGGATACCTAGCCCCAGCCAGAGGCTGGTCAGCCTTAGGCTGAAGCTGAGCTAACCGCCCGATATTATATTATCAATATTACAACATTAATTTATCAGCCTTAGGCTGAAGCTGAGCTAACCGCCCAAACGTTAGAAATATCATACTATAAAACAAAAAAGAGAACCAGTAATTACGAGCACAAAATGTCTTACTCTCACTAATTTTTACTTCGGTTAACCGAAGTAAGGAAAGTAAAGGGGAAGGGGTATATTCTCCATTAAAGAGCGACATGCTGATTTGGCGCCCAAATACGGAAATAAAAGAGAGAGCACCTACTTCCCGCCGGCATCTATCTTGCCCACGTACACTTCCTGCCAATAAAGTATAATTTCTACTCAAGAAAGGATAAAAAAAAGACGCACCAGAGCGTCTTTTTTTTGTTTTTTATTTTTTCCCGCGACGGAGAAAGGCAGGAACAGCGGCATTCCAATCACTATCTTCTTCGTCTTCTTCAGACTTTGGTGTTGTCGCTTTTTTTGTTTCAGCCGTCGTGTTGCCGAGGATATTGATAGAGTCAGAGAGAGTGTCTCTATCGCCCTTCTTTGCATTTTTAAGAGAAATATCCTCTTTCTCGCTTTGTTTAAAGGGGAGTGGAGAGGATTTTTGATGTGCTCCTTCAGGGAAACCTGTGGCAATAACGGTTACTTGCACCTGCCCCTTGTCTAGTTTATTGTCATTAATTGCGCCGAAGATAACTTTTGCATTTCCATCAATTGACTCAGTGATAATCTTAGCCGCGTCACTTATCTCATTCATCGTAAGGTCCGGTCCGCCAGCAATTGCAAAGAGTACACCCCTTGCACCATTAATTGAAAGGTCAAGCAGTGGTGAGTTAATAGCTGCCTTGGCAGCTTTCTCGGCTCTCTTTTCACCTGTTGCTTTACCGATACCCATCAATGCTGAGCCGGCATCAATCATGATGGCGCGGATGTCGGCAAAGTCCACATTGATAAGTCCTGGCGTTGTGATAAGGTCGGAGATTCCTTCAACTGCCTGGCGAAGTATTTCATCAGAGAGGGAGAATGCTGATGCAGCAGTTACTTCCTTTTCTATAATATTGAGAAGGCGGTCATTTGGAATAATGATAAGTGCATCAACCTCTTTGCGAAGCTCATCAAGGCCGGAGAGCGCTATTGCCATCCGTTGTTTTCCTTCAAAAAAGAAAGGTTTTGTAACAACACCAACGGTCAACGCACCGGATTCTTTTGCAGTTTTTGCAACAATTGGAGCAGCCCCTGTTCCCGTGCCACCTCCCATACCTGCAGCAATAAAAACCATATCGGCGTTTTTAAGTGTGTCTTGAATTTCAGCCCTTGTTTCTTCAGCACTGCGTTTTCCCACATCAGGATTCATTCCGCCACCGAGTCCTTTGGTAAGATTTTTCCCGAGGTGTACTTTATTTTTTGATCGTGATTTGTGTAGGTCCTGCACATCAGTGTTCATCGCGATAAACTCAACTCCTTGTACACCTGAATGAATCATATGGTTAATCGCGTTACCACCACCACCACCAATTCCTACAACCTTGATTCGCGCGAATGTTTCTACTTCTGGTTTTATTTTTGGCATAATTATTTTAATAAAAAATGAAAACTCACCACACTTCCGCATCTCTTAAGGAAGAGGGGGCACAATCCGACTTCGCCAGCCGATAAAAAAGCGTTCATTCTTTAGTTCATTACCTTTCTTAATTTTCTATTAGCGTAGCAGTAGAACATAAAAAGGGCAATATTGACAAGAAGGATGAGTCGGTTTTCTTTTCCATAAAAAACCTCTTAAAAATAGGGGAACTCAAGAGACTTTCTTTGTAAAAATCTATGGACTAAACTGCTTAAACCAGTCAAAAACTCCGCGAAGTCCTTTGGAGATGCTTCTACCACTATCAAATCCTGACAAGTCGCTTTGATAGGTATCGTTTACACTCAAAAGACACAACCCGTAAGCAACCGACCATGCGGCATCTTCGCCACTTTCATCTCCGTAATGAACCACCTCAGGAACCATAACACGTGCAGGAAGTCTTAAGGAAGTACGCGCAAGGTTTTCAATTGCAGTGATACCAGAGCCACCTCCTATTATGACAACGCCTGCCGGCAAGAGCTCATTTTTACCAAGAGATTTCAAATGAGCACCAATAACATCAAAAATATCACGGAGCCTTGCCTCAATAATCTCATCTAACTTTTTTTGTGAATAATCTTTTTGGCTCATCCGACGTACTTTTAACTCCTCAGCTTCATCAAGAGGTACACGAAGTCCAAGCGCAATGTCATGTGTGATATCGCGTGAGCCAAGAGGTATCACTGCAAGAGAGATGAGGAAATCGTCTTCAAAAACTCCCAAAGAAACGGTCTCTGCACCAATATTAGCGAGTACACATCCAGCGGTTCGTTGAGCCTTGTTTAGGGTAACGATACTCGCAGCAAGTGGTGCCGCTACAACATCTTCAACCTCAATGCCTGCATAACGCTCAACCGTATCAACAAGATTGTCGAGATGTTGGTTAAAGCACATAATGAAGAGAGTCTCTACATCAAGCTTTCTTCCATGCATCCCCTCCGGTTCACCTAAGAGTACTTGCCCGTCTATTTTGTAGGAGAGAGCAAAACGATGAATAATCTTTTTGTTTGTAGTATGTGTGGCTTCTTCGGCATTTGCGATTGCCTTTTCAACATCGGCACGCGTGACTTCTCCATCCACACGAGAGATAATCACCGAGCCGACAGAGCGCTCAGACTCAAGTCCAATTCCTCCGATGGCCACGAGCGCACTTTTTATCTTTACACCTGAAGATTTTTCAGCCATCGCCACGGCTGCTCGTATGCTCTCACCAGCATCTTTTTTATTGACAATGTAACCTTGGCGAATTCCTTCGCTGGGAGCTTGTCCTTTCCCAATAATCTTAAAACCTCCGGTTTTTTTATTCTCAACAACCGCAACACGCATTGTGTGCGAACCGATATCTATTCCTGCTGATATATAGCGAGTCATTAAAGAGAATAAAGAAAGAGGTGTGTTAAACTCATATAAAGATTTTTTTTACTTTTTTGAATAGTTCTTCCTCTTTACGTTCCATTGTACTACCATGAGAGACACCTTTCAAATGAAGGAGTCCGTGAATAAAGAGAAATACTAAGAATTCTCTGTGGCTTAGTCCAAATTCTTGCGCGTCTCTTTTGGTGCGTGAGGGAGTGATATAAATTTCCCCGGACTCCTTACTGAGGGGAAAGGTAAGGATATTTGCCGTTCCTTCTTTCTTGCGCGTTTTCATATTGAGCTCCCGTGAACGTTGTTCCCCTATAAAAATAAGGGTAACGCTCATTTTTTTTCCCACTACAAACTCCTTTATTCTTTTAAAAGGAATTCGTGGAAGTGGCGTACGGGTTGTCCGTGCAAGAGAAAATTTTTCCATATCTAGAAAGTATATAAGAGGAGAGGGAGTTTAAAAAACAGCCCGCCTTGTGCGGACCATTTTGTCTCTAGAGCTTTCCAAGTTTTTTAAGGCGCTCAATCTCTGCTGTTTTTTGGATTCGTTTGAGCGCACGAGATTTCTTAACAAACTGAGAAGCTTTTCGTTCAAAAAATTTTACCCCACGGACACGGTTAAGGATTCCAGCCTCACGGACTTGCTTGCTAAACCTTCGTATAAGGTTCGTGTTGTTTTCGTTCTGGTTTTTTGTTACCTCAACATTTATTGCCATGGAGTTAGTGATTAGTGATTAGGGTTCTAGCCAATAGTGATCTTTAATTTTCTTAGTCGCTCTACCCTAGTGGCTTGTGGCTAATATTCTGTAAGCCACAAGCTACATGACAAGTAGGATAGCAAAAAGGTCTTGTTTGTGCAAGGGTATGTTAGGCTTTTTTAAGCTTGTCTGCCAGATCTTCAATTTTTACGGTTTCTTGCGAGTGTGAGTTCATATCACGAACAATAACTGTTCCTTCAAGCGCTTCTCTTTGTCCAAGAATAATTGTATAGGGAATATTCATTTTTTCCGCCAAGGAAAGTTGGGAGGCAAGCTTGTCTTTACTCAAAGAGTGTACCACAGGCGTTTTAGCTTTACGCAGTGCTTCAATTACTGGAATACTTTTTAACTTTGCCTCCGTACCAATTTGAATAAAGAATGCTTTTGGTTTTTTTATAATTCGCGGCATATGCGCTTTAAAGTCGGGGTGTATGATGATGCGGTCAACACCAAGACCAACGCCGACTCCCGCCACATCCCGTTTACTTCCAAAACTTTTTGCTAATGTGTCATAGCGCCCTCCACCAGCAAGCGCCAAAGGAGGCTCCTCCTCTTCTTTTTTTTCAGGCTCCTTCTCTTTCTCAGGAGAACCCTCCTCGTCAGTTCCCTCTTCTTCTGTTTTTGTTTCCTCACTTTCTTCACCTGCTTCTTTTTTTTGAGTAGGGATTTCTTCTTCAAGAGGACGAGAGGTGACTACTTCAAAAACTGTTCGTGTGTAATAATCAATTCCGCGAACGAGTGTGTGGTCTATGGTGTAAGGAATCTCCATCATGTCTAAGTGCTCAAGCACCTCTTTAAAGTGTTTTTTACACGGCTCACAAACATACTCAAGCATCTCAGGTGCTTCTTGCTTTATGCTTTGGCACTCCGGGCTTTTACAATCCAAAAGCCGCAACGGATTTACCTTAATTCTCTGACGGCAGTGTGCACAAACATCATTCAGATGTTTTTTGTAGTAGGTTATGAGTTCCTTAATATAGTTAGGACGGCACACACTATCTCCAATGGTGTTTATAAGTACAGATAAATCCTTAAGGCACACCTCTTCAAGGATCGCAATGGTGATCTTTATGGTGATGGCATCGGCGACACTCCTCTCAGTGCCAATTGTCTCAAGTCCAAACTGATAGAATTCTCGGAAACGTCCTTTCTGTGGCCGCTCATAGCGGAAGTACGGTCCATAGTAATAAAACATAACAGGTTGGGGGCGCACATACATACCGTTTTCAACATAGGCACGGACGATGCCCGCAGTTCCCTCCGGCCGCATAACAAGAGAAGCTCCTCCCTTGACTTTAAGTGCGTACATTTCTTTCTCCACTATTTCGTTTTCAGTACCGATACCTGTGGTAAACACCTCTTCTTTTTCAACAAGAGGTGTTTCAATCGGTCCAAACCCATAATAACTTGCAATTTCCGCTGCTTTTTCAAAAAAACCTTGGTAAATATAAAATTCTTCCCCCTCAATATCTCTCATCCCTTTTGGACGAGCCATGTTTTTACCTTTTTGGAGTGGTTGTCTGGACATAGATTAGATTAAGACGATAATTACTCTATGGTAACACCTTCTTCGTTATTGCTGAAATAGACGGTTTTTCCTGGTAAGTAATCAATTTCCGATGGGGGGAAAAGACGCAAAAAAGCTCGTCCAACAATTTTCTCTTGAGGTAAAACTCCCCATACTCGCGAATCAAGACTTGCAAGACGGTTATCTCCCAATACAAAATATTCGTTGCTTCCAAGTATTTGTGTTAGTGATTCTGGTGCATCATCAAGGATATACTCTTCAGGGAGGAGAAACACTTCTTCATTCTTCGGTGTAATCCACACCTTTCCTTCGTGGATGGTTATTGTTTCATTTGGAAGGGCGATAATGCGTTTTATAAAAAATTTTGAAGGGTCAAGCGGGAAGCGAAAAATTATGACATCACCGCGCGAAGGTGCTTGAAGGCGATAGGTGAGCTCATCAACAATAAGGTAGTCTCCTGTATCAAATGTAGGGTGCATTGAGCTCCCGCTCACGATATAGGGTTGCGCAATAAAAACACGGATAGGAACCACAATAATCATTGCCAAGATAAAAAAGAAAAGAGTTTCCTTAAAGGAAGAAAAACCTCGCTTTGTAAGCGAGAGAGAAGGCACAGCTTCTTTTGGGGAGTCATCCATAACAATTATATATGTCATTGTAGCACATTTTTCTTGTACGCGCAGAAAAATTTTTTTTGTAAAATGACGTGTGGAGTTTGTAATGATATACTAAAACCACTATGTATCTTATTGTTGGTCTTGGTAATCCAGGGAGTACCTATGAATATACGCGGCACAATGTAGGGCGCGCACTTTTAAAAAAACTTCATGACCAGCATGATTTTTCTGCTTGGCGAAAGAGTAATACGGCACACGCGCTTGTAAGTGAAGGCTCTCTTTCCGGGTGCGAGGTCCGGCTCGCACTTCCGGAGACGTATATGAACAATTCAGGTAAAGCTGTTTTGAAGCTACTACAAGGTCGTTTACCCGAAGAGCTCATTGTACTTCACGATGAGCTTGACCTCCCCATAGGCTCTTTTAAGCTTTCTTTCGGTAAAGGCGCAGCTGGTAACAAAGGAGTTGCGTCGATTATTGAAGAAATACAAAGTAATCAATTTCTGCGAGTGCGCATTGGTGTGGGACCAGTCTCCTTGTGGGGAAGAATAAAAAAATATACCAAAACCGGTGGAGGATTTGTCATTTCAGCTCTTACGGCAGGGGAGAGGGAACTTCTTAAAAAAATAACGCCAGAGATATTTGAACTTCTCTGTGTGATCATCACAAAAGGGAGAGAGAGCGCGATGAACATAGCTAACAGAAAATAAAAAGAGTTTCTGTAACTAAAACGAATAAAAACACCAGTGTGCAATCGGTATGGTGTTTTTATCTCTCTTCAACCTCATCACCTAGACTTTGGATGAGAGGGTCATCTTTTGCTCTTCCGGATCAAAAAGAGTAATCATGAAAGGATACGCCTTTCCAAGCTCAAGTGTTGAACGCAACTCGTCTTCGTTTTCAAATTCAGAAATATGAACGAGCCCAGCAACACCTTCTTCAACGCTGGCGAGTGCGCCGTGTTTATTGTATTTAATGACAACGCCCTTGACCGTATCGCCCTTCTTATACTTGGACGCTGCCATGGTCCAAGGATTTTCTTTGAGTGCCTTGATTGAGAGGGAAATTTTGCCATTCTTGATATCAATAATTTGAGCCTTTGTTTTTTCTCCTACGGTGAAGATGTCTCGGGGATCTTCAACAAGCCCCCAGTCCATCTCAGAGATATGAACTAACCCTTCAAGTCCCTCTTCAATTTTAATGAAGAGACCAAAGTCAACAATGCCTGTAATTTCACCTTCAACAATATCACCAACATTGTAGTTTTCTGCCAGTTCGGTCTTCTCTTTTTGTTCAGGTTCTTTTTCAGAGAAGATAAGCTTTCCTTCTTGTGGGTTTGCCGAGAGGATAGTCACGGAGAGTTTTTCTCCGATAAATTTACGAAGTTCTTCAAGAATCTTTTCCTTGTCGCCCTCATCAACGCGAGGGTAGTGCTCCGCTTTTAATTGTGAAGCAGGTAAGAACCCGGCAATACCTTGCCAATCAAGAATAAGCCCTCCTTTATTTGCATCCTTGATAACAACATCAAGAATTGTTTTATGCTCCATTACTTCTTCCGCCTCACTCCACATGAGTGCTTGCCGAGCTTCTTTTAAGGAAAGTTCTACATAACCATCTTCATTTTCCGGCTCAACCACCTTTGCAGTAATGGTGTCTCCTACGGCGATTTTCTTTATAAGGTCGCGAGCGTTCATGAACTCACGTCCATAGATAATTCCCACCGCAGAGGGGAGGGTAACGTAGAGCGCCGCCTTATCAATTGCAATGACGCGTCCTTCCGCCAAATCACCGCCTTCTAGAGGCGAGGGGGTCTGCTCTGCAATAGTTGCCATAGGATTCCCTACGACATCTTTTTTATGAGGGGAGGTTTCTTTGTTTATATGTGGCTCACTTTTTGTCTCTTCTTCGCTCGCTTCTGTTTTCACTTCTTTTTTACCAAGTCCGAATATCATATAAGAGAAAAACCGGTGCGTTTCATAAGCGACATTACTCTTTCAATTCTCTTTTTCTACCCTTAAGGGCAGAATGCTTATGGGTTAGGCGCTCCGGAAGAGGTTGATAAAAAGCCCGAAAGAAATAAGGGCTTGTGTGAGAGTATACCACCAAGAAGAGGGGGAAAGCAATCAGAGATTTTCCGAGAACCATAAGAGCGAGAGGCGGACTTTTTCGGTTTTATTATGTGAAAGAAAATGGTCGTCGCCTCTGAATACATGGAGTTCAAAAGGTTTTTTGTGTCGGAGAAGTTTTTCAGAAAGCGTCAAAGACTGCGAAGCGGGCACAGAAGTATCTCCAGTTCCATGCATCAGAAGAAGTGGTGTTGTGGTAGGGAATTTTTCTGCAAAGCATACGGCGCTTCGTTCGCGCCGCTCTTTTTTTGAGAGAGGGAATTTAAATATCTTTTCTCTTACATCAGAGATTCCAGCAACGGATACTGCCGCACGAATAAAGCGGGCTTTTTTGAGAGCAAGGTAGGTCATCATACCTCCTCGGCTCTCGCCATACATAAAAATTTTCTTCTCATCGGCAAAGGGGCACTCGCGCACTAGTTTTTTAAACACTAAAATATCTTCAAGCTCATTGCCACCAAATTCATCAACACCTTCACTCCCTGCATTTCCGGAGTACTGGCTTGCGAGCACAAGATATCCTGCTTTGGCGAATTGCGCAATTGTACCGTAAAAAAGCCACTTCTTTTGTATCGCGTAATGCTCGCCATAACCACCTCGATTCCAGATGATGACAGGAAGTTTCTTTTTGCCGTGCTCTCTCGGTTTCACTACAAAGCCAACAACAGCATGATGATGTGAGCTATAGAGTATTTTATGTGCTATGAGCTTACGCGCTGCACTGCGCGCCATCACCACATGCTCTTTTTTGTGAAATGTCTTCTCAATATCTTTTCCAAGGGAGATGCGCTCGGCGGAGATAATGCCGGGCAATGACTCTAACGCTACTTTAATATTTTTTCTCATATACGTATTGTAGCATTCAACTAACATATACTCTTATGTAGCATAAAACATCTAACATTAGATACTAGCCCAAAGTACGAAAGTCAGACTTTCGTACTTTGGAAAGCGTTTATGCTTTCCGGGGCCGAAGACGAAGGATGTTCGTTGGTACAAGTTCGTCTGCTTGCGCATTGCTCAGGTACTTCGTCTCCCCCCTTCTTAGTGCACCTGGACGCTTGTTATCTTTCTCTTGGTGCCAGTGTTAGTTCTTTAGAAATGTCCTAAATCCAGTTTAGGACATTTCTAGTGAATAGAGTGCAGAAAAAATGTTCAAAGTCGGACTTTGAACACCACGGGTGATATATCGCTAGTCTCTGGAAGACTCATAGGGTATACTCCCTAGTATATGGTTATCCAATATCTCGGGAAGCAATTTTTTAAAATCACACTTGGCAATCTGACCCTTGCGCTTAATCCTCTTTCACAAAAATCAAAAAGCGGCCTAAAGCCTGCTCGATTTGGTGCTGATATTGCGCTTATCTCTCTTAAACATCCGGATTTTGATGGTATTTCAGGAGTCTCCTTTGGTGAGAAAGAACCTTTTATAATTGATGGTCCCGGAGAGTATGAGGTAGAAGGTGTCTTCATAAAAGGATTTTTAAATCCTGTAGAATATGATGGCAAAAAAAAGATAAACACTATTTATACACTTTCTCTTGAAGGAATGAATCTTTGTTTTCTAGGAGCACTCGGTGAGGCGGCGCTCCCTTCTCTGACACGTGAAGCGATAGGGGATGTTGATGTTCTTTTTGTCCCCATAGGAGGAGGGGACGTGCTTGACCCTTCCTCCGCGCACAAGTTCTCTCGCTCTTTTAACCCAAAAATCGTCATCCCCATGGATTATGAGGGTGATAAAAGTAAGGAGCTCAAAAAGTTTGAGGAAGAGGCGGGTGATAAGGGGGCGCAGGGAGTCGCTAAGCTGACATTGAGGAAAAAAGACCTTGAGGGAAAAGAAGGAGAGGTTGTTGTCTTAAAGAGCTCCTAGGTCTTTGCTTTTTTAAGGGGCGGGCGTACAATAAAGATATCTTTCTATGTTTGATTTTATAACTCGTTTACAAAAGAAACCGCTTCATGTGAGAAAGAGTATCGCTTTTTTTGTGACGATTGCTCTTATGGTTCCTGTGCTTGCGTTATGGTTTTTCTCACTACCTCTTGCGGGAGGTGTTTCAAATATCGCCGGCTCCGGTGCCGCACTATCTCCTTTTTCAGTTATTGGAAAAGAATTTAGCACACTCTATCAGAATACACGTGATGAACTTGAAAATATCCCAACGCTTGAGTACGTGCCACCAACTCAATAAATTTTAAAGCGAAAATATGCAGTGAAATTAGTTTGTGCTGCATATTTTTAGTCTCTTGTGCCCTAGCTTGCACGCTCTACTTGGTGAGTGGAAGGCCTTTAAAATGTCGTAATTTAGTGATAAAATAGACATATAAAAGATATGGCACAAGAGACTAAAAAAGAGAATGAAGAGCCCCAAGGAGAGACCAACAGAGCTCACAAGGTCATTTCTCAAGGCATTACAGAAGAAATGAAGGCATCCTACATTGACTATGCGATGTCTGTTATTACTGCCCGCGCTCTCCCTGATGTGCGTGATGGATTAAAGCCTGTTCATAGAAGAATTCTCTATGCGATGCACGAGCTTAACCTGTCACACACTTCGCGCTTTAGAAAGTCTGCCGCAGTTGTTGGTGAGGTATTGGGTAAATATCATCCTCACGGAGATATTGCCGTCTATGATGCAATGGTGAAAATGGCGCAAGAATTTTCGTACCGGTATCCGCTTGTTATGGGGCAAGGCAACTTTGGAAGCGTTGATGGTGATTCACCTGCGGCGATGCGTTACACCGAGGCGAAGATGTCTCGTATTGCAGGGGAGCTTCTCCATGATATTGAAAAAGAGACCGTTGATTGGACTCCCAATTATGATAAGACAAAAAATGAACCTGTTGTCTTCCCTTCAGCAGTCCCCGGGCTTCTCCTCAATGGCACACTCGGTATTGCTGTTGGTATGGCGACAAACATCCCCCCACATAATCTTAGTGAGGTTATGAGCGCGACGATGCACTTGATAGACGAAAAAGAGGCAACTAACGAGGACCTCCTCACCTTCGTTAAGGGGCCTGACTTCCCTACGGCAGGAATTATTTATAATGTAAAAGATATTGCACACGCCTATGCTACCGGCCGTGGCGGGGTGCTTGTGCGGGCCGAGACAGAAATTGTCGAAGATAAAAATGGAAGCTTTCAAATTGTCGTCTCATCGCTTCCATATCGTGTAAACAAGGCGGAGCTTATTATAAAAATCGCGGGGCTGGTGGCAGGTAAAAAAATAGAGGGTATCAAAGGGTTGCGAGATGAGTCGGCGCGGGGGGAGCTTCGTGTTGTCATTGATATTAAAGGAGGAGCACAGCCACAGAGTATTTTGAACTATCTTTTCAAACATACTGATCTGGAGACAATGTTTCATTTTAATATGCTCGGGCTTATTGATGGGGTGCCACAGACGCTTTCTCTTAAGACGATTCTTGAGGAATTTATTTCTCATAGAGAAATTGTGGTAACGCGCCGGACTGAGTTTGAACTTAAAAAAGCGAAGGCGCGCGAACATATTCTTCTTGGTTTGAAGAAGGCACTTGACCACATTGATGAAATCATAAAACTCATTAAAGCATCAAAGGACGCAACAACGGCGCATGCAGGGTTAATAAAAAAGTACAAGCTCTCCAAACTTCAGGCAACGGCTATTCTTGAGATGCGATTGCAGAAGCTCGCAGGACTTGAACAACAGAAGATACACGACGAACTTGTTGAGATTCAAAAAACGATTGGGGAATTAGAGACCTTGCTTGGGAGTAAGGCAAAAATTAGAGGAGTTATAAAAGAAGAGCTGGGGCTTATTAAAGAAAAATATGGTGATGAGAGAAGAACAAAAGTTGTCAAAAGCGGTGTGCGTTCATTCTCTGCAGAAGACCTTATCCCCGAAGAGGAAAGTGCGTTAGTGCTTACCCAGCGCGGATATATTAAACGCACTAATCCAAAAGAGTACCGTCCTCAAAAAAGAGGAGGTGTTGGCGTTGTTGATTTAAATACAAAAGAAGAAGATTTTATAACCACATTTCTTACTACAAGCACGCATAGCACCATTCTCTTCTTCTCAAATAAAGGGAAGGTCTATCAAACAAAAATGTTTGAAATTCCAGAAGGGCGAAGAGCGACTCGTGGAAAATCTATCATGAACTTTCTTCCGCTTTCTGAAGGAGAGTACATTACCTCGGTTGTGCCGTTTCCCAAGGGACTTCAGCAGTCCAAAGAAGGGTCATTAGCAATGGTGACGCATAATGGTGTGATTAAAAAGGTTGCGGTAAAAAATTTTACGGATGTACGAAGGAGCGGTATTTTGGCCATCACACTAAAAAAGGGAGATACCCTCTTTTCGGCGTTCTTTGTGGGGAGAGGGGATGATATTATTGTCGTGACACGAGAAGGACAGTCCATTCGCTTCAAAGAAAAAGATGTTCGTGAGATGGGCCGTACTGCAGGAGGAGTGCGCGCACTTAAGCTTTTAAAGAGCGATGAAGTGATGGGAGCTGATGTAATAGAGCATGAAGAGAAGAACCCGTATCTTTTAGTGATGAGCGAAAAAGGGCACGGCAAAAAAACGGCGCTTAAAGAATACAAAACACAAGCTCGCGGCGGCTCCGGCATTAAAACGGTAAAGCTTACTGAAAAAACGGGAAAACTCATGGTGGCAAAGGTGGTTACTGAAAGTTATAATGAAATTATAGCTGTTTCAAAGCATGGACAAGTCATTCGTACACAGCTTTCTGAAATTCCAAAACTCGGACGCCAAACACAAGGTGTGCGTGTTATGAAACTCCGCGCTAATGACAGGGTAGCAACATTTATCTGTTTGTAAGATGTTTACCAATATGCGAATGCATACGAATACAACGAATGTTTTTCCCTTGGCCATATTGTAAATCTTTATCCGCAACTCTTATTTGCATCATTCGCATGAATTCGTATAGTAGTATATCGTATGTTCTCTGATCCAGAAAAAAATATAAAGCAATTCTCCGTTGGTGAGGATTGGCGTCTTGCCGACTTTGGCACCGGCTCTGGTGCGTATGCACTCGCCGCAGGAGAGATGATTACCGAAGGTCAGGTTTATGCTATTGATGTGAACCCAAGACTCCTTTCCCGCTTAGAGACCGACGCACGAGAGAAGCGCATATATTCGGTAAAAACGCTTTCAGGCGATATTGAGCGCGCGGGGGGTGTCCCTCTTGCCGATGGCTCAATGGACGGAGTAATTGCGGCAAATGTCTTCTTTCAGGTTGATAATAAAGAGGGGCTTGTTAAAGAAATACGACGCGTTATGCGTAAAAAGGGAAGAGTACTTGTTGTTGACTGGAGTGGCTCACACGGAGGGATTGGGCCACACGGGAACCATGTTGTGTCCAAGGAAAGAGTAGAGAAACTTTTTGAAGAGAATGGTTTTTTATTTGAGCAAACTATTGATGCCGGTGCGCATCACTATGGTGTTATTTTTAAAAAAGAAGAAATGTAGTCGTGTTCTAATGTGTTACACTAAAATGGTATGAATTCCATTAGGGGTCGTGAGTACACAAGATATGAATAGATATAAAAAAATACATTATTATAAAAATAATCAGGTAAAGAGCGATACACTATGTGTCTTCTCGCTCTACCTCTAACAGGATGAATATCTTCAGAATAGTTATTCTTGGTTTTTTTGTTCTCTTTATAGTTGTTGCAGTTCTTGTTTTTTCGGGAATTTTTTCCTTTGGTGAGGAAGGAGGGAGCGCCGGAGTGGGTGGGGAGGTGGTGCTCTGGGGGACAATACCGGAAAGGACGCTAAAAGCAGCACTTGATCAATTTCGGCTTGACCATAGCGAAGAGTTTCGTCTCTCCTATATTGAAAAGCGCGCGGGTTCGTTTGATGAAGAGCTTGTGGAAGCGCTTGCAAGCGGACGAGGACCCGACATGATTCTTTTGCCGGACGAGCTTATTGTGCGACACGCCGACAAGATGCTCCCTATTCCTTACGAGTCAATCTCTCTTCGTCAATTTAAGGATTCTTATATTGAACAAGGGGAGTTATACCTGCGCTCGGAGGGGATTCTTGCATTGCCGTTTCTTGTTGACCCGATGGTTCTTTATTGGAATAGGGATATTTTTACAGCAGAAGGTTTAGCGGAGCCACTTTCTTTTTGGGATGAACTTTTTATTCTTGCACCAAAGCTAACCAACAAGCAATCAAATTTCACTATTACACGAAGCGCAATAGGGTTTGGGGAATACCAAAATATCTTTCATGCAAAAGATATTCTTGCGCTTCTCATGATACAAGCAGGGGAGCCTATTGTTTCTTTTGGTGAACGTGGATTAGAGCCAGTCCTTGGTGATAAGCATGGATTTGTTGATGCCCCTGCTACCTCTGCGCTTCGCTTCTATACGGAATTTTCAAATTCAATAAAAGATTTTTATTCATGGAACCGAGCGTTGCCACTTGATAGAGATTACTTTACGCAAGGCAATCTTGCTCTCTACTTAGGTTATGCGAGCGAATTTTCTGAGATACGTGCGCGCAATCCAAACCTTAACTTTGATGTGAGAAGGGTTCCTCAGGTGCGAGATACAAATCAATTTACAACATTGGGGAAGATGTTTGGGATTGGTATAGTGCGTACTTCTCGAAATCCGCAGACAGCATTTTTCGCAACCTTTCTTTTAGCACAAGATAATGTGATAGAGAAAATAATAGATGTGACGCACCTCTCTCCTGCGCAGAGAAGCTTACTCTCAAAAGCAAGAGGGGGTGCGCAAGAGGAGGTTTTTGATCACTCAGCACTTATTGCTCGCTCATGGCTGGACCCTGATCCGAAAGAGACCGAAGGTGTTTTTAAAGAGATGATTGAGAGCGTTGTTTCAGGGCGAAGTAGTTTAGGGCAATCCATAAGTCGGGCTCGTGAAAATCTTACTAATCTTCTGCGTTAAATAGGTATGAAAAAACCAATCTTTTTTCTTGTACACAGACTTCCTACACTCCTTTTTATTGCGTTTTTTATCCCTACGCTGGTGTTAGGACAAGGTCTTGTTCCGTGTGATGGAGCAAATTGTGATTTGGATGCACTTGTAGAACTTGGTGAAAATATTATGAAGTGGCTCTTTACGATAGCGGGGCTTCTTGGGGCGCTTATGTTTGCCTATGCCGGGGTTCTCTATCTTACTGCCGCGGGCAATGAGACACAAATCAACAAGGCGACGGGGATTTTTAGAGTAGTTCTCTTTGGTATTTTAATTGCTCTCTCGGCGTATCTTGTTATCCAGCTTATTGTCAACTCACTCCTTAAGCCCGGCATATCACCGCTTGAGTCGCTCTTTTTCTTATCCACAGGGATTGTATAATTTTGCCCCCCAAGACGCTATACTTATATAGAATGATGAAAACTATTTATTGGTGGGTCATAGGGTTTCTGCTTGTGCCGACGACGCTTGTTTTGGGCGCAACAGACCTTAAGGGAGAGGTTGAAGGAGATGGTAGCGCACCATTTGAACTTAAAAATCCGCTACAGTTTGACACGATAGAGAAACTTTTGGCAAAAATAATAGAAATCCTCGTTCTTATAGGAACCCCTATCGCCGTTGTTTTCCTTATCTATTCCGGCTTCTTGTTTGTGAGTGCGCGTGGCAATGAAGAAAAGATAACAAAAGCAAAGATGACATTTATGTGGACGGTCATAGGGACGGCAATTCTCTTGGGCGCAAGCGTTATCGCCAATGTGCTTGAGGGGACAATAAGCCAGGTTGTGCGATAAGCGCGAATAAGGTATATACATACTATGATTCAAAAAATGAAATTTTTTATTACGACAAGCGCGATAGGGCTTCTTGCACCCCTTTTTGTACTTGCCGCTCCTAGAAATCTTTTTGATGTCATTGGCATAATTTTTAATCTTTTAGCGGCACTTATTCCCGTTATCTTTACCCTGGCGCTTATCTTTTTCTTGTGGGGAGCCGCAAAATACATTTTAAAATCAGATGATGCGACGGCGCAAAAGGAAGGAAGAAAGTTTATGCTCTATGGCATCATCGCCCTTTTTGTTATGGTTAGTATAGGGGGTTTGGTAGGAATATTAGGAAGGACATTTGACGTTGAGACACGGGGGTTCCCTTTTTTGCCGGAAGAGACAGGTGGTCCCTCCCTTGATGATATGAGAGGTAACTCTCTATAGAGGTTTTATGACTATACTCTCTCTGGTTTGTTGGGTATAATAATAAAAGGTTGTTATGCCGTTATTAACAAAAGGTCGTTTTAAAATGTAGAATTTTATTAACTTTATAAAATAATTATGACTGGTAATCCACTTCAGGATATCGTATTTCAAATGCAGGATCTTCTTGATGCCGTTGTCCCTTTGCTTATCACCCTTGCCCTCCTCTTCTTTATTTGGGGAGTTGCAAAATTTGTAACGGCGAAGGAGGCGGAGGAAAAAGAAAAAGCGCGAGACATTATGATCTACGGCGCCATTGGGCTTTTTGTTATCGTTTCAATTTGGGGTATCGTCGCGATGCTTCAGGTATTTACGAATGTTGATACGAATGCGGTGCCCGACTTGCCGTTTGTCCCTACTCGGTAAGGTAGCTTTATGGAAGTTCCACAAATTGTTACCAATATCAGCACATATGTGCTGAACCCCATCATTGCCCTCCTCTTCGGGCTTGCGCTTGTTGTATTTCTTTGGGGAGTTGCCGAGTATTTTTGGCAACAAGACAGTGATGCCGCTCGCACGCAAGCATCACGGCACATGATTTGGGGTATCTTGGGGATGTTTATTATGTTTGCGTCATTTGCAATCATTCAAATCATCGCAGGAACAATTGGTGTCAGTGTCCCTCCAAGCGTGTAAAGAAAAACAGTAAAGAAAATACCGCCCTTATTGGGGGCGGTGTTTTTTGTGTAAAAAAAACGACCCGGTTCCAATTTTGGAACTGGGTCGTGTATTCACAAATAGCGTCGTCGGTCTAACCTTTTTGTTTCGACGACTTCCACAAGCAGAAGGACGGGAATGTCGGCGTTTGTTGCGAAAGAAGACTTCGCAACAAACCGGCCCGACATTAAAACCGGCGGACGGTCAGTACTTTTCCAGCCCGAGGTTTCAACTTTTGAGCATAGATAGTTCCTCATTCCTCGATCATTATCCCTGAACTCATATGGCTTTACCCACAAACAGCCGTTCTGAGCCGTCATGTGGTAATTGTGTCCATTAGGGATTGTGATCTCGGTCCACTTGTCGTCTGGCAGAGTAATCGGATCATATTGCCTTCCGTAGCGTTTGTAGATACCATCCTCCCAATCCTCTTCGGAAAGAGCGAGAATCCTTTCACGCTCCGCCGACAGGTGTTGCTGTTTTGTGGTGTACTCTCCAAACCAACCAAAGAGAAACCACGAAACTCCCAGTACCACAACAACTGTTACTGCCTTACCTAAGGGGATTTTACTCCAGGGGATTTTTGGTAAAAAATTCCCCCCTTCATCATCCCTCTCTTGTCTTTGTGCAATCTTTATCAAAAAGAAAAGAGCAACAGCAAGGACAAGAGAAATGACAAAAAGTGTGATAACTAAGTTCATGATGTGTCTCCTTTGTTAGATGGTTGATTGGCCGGAACACTTACCAAAGCTCGCGATCCGTCCGTAACCCATGTCGTTATCTTGGATTTCTCACCGGAGACTTGCTCGGCAGTGAGAATACTACGCACCGTCTCTGCCGCCACATCAGGTGTGACTCCGAGCCGTTTCTGGGTGCCGACAAGGCGTACGAATCGAATACCTTCTGCAAGGGCGACGGTACGTATAGCATCTGCATCACCCTTAGCCTTCTCACGGACACCTTCAGCAAGAAGTTTCTTTGTCTCCTTGGCTTGCAAGGCCTCGGCGCGGGCACTATCCTTTTCACTTAGGTTAAATCGAAAGATAAAGGCGTCTGCTATTTTAATACCGACCCCTTCTTCAATGCCGTCGGGCATGTCAGGGACGTGACCGGTATTATTGATCTGAAGAAGTTGTTCTGTAAACCACATAGCCTTCTTCAGATCTTTCTGAGATGCCTTTTCTTTGATCCCAGACTTCCCTTTCTTGATCGCTTGAAGCTCACTGTAGGTGAGTTCCCTAAGGGTGTCTATGAGGCCACTTTCTACCGCCGCATCAAGTATGTCAAAGAAAGATCCCTTAAAAACAAAAAAGGGCAGATAAGGATTCACAACTTGGAAGGTCGCAAAAACGATCACATCAACTCGAAATTGATCCTTGAGCTCAATTTCTTTCACAAGAATCGGACGAGGAAATTTCCATCGCAAATTCCATATTTTCTTACGACGAGAATCAAGAACCTCACCAATTTGTGATGCCTCCAAGTCTTTTATTTTTCGGGCGTCAATCAGCATTGAATACTGCCGTGTATAGGGATACAAAACGCTTACGAAGTACGGACCGAGATTTCTCTCGAGCCAACCTGCGGGATTCTTCTTGGATTTTTTAAGAGTTCCTTTTTTCCCTCTGTTAGTGATGACATGATAGTAATCACTGCCTTCTTGAACTCGGGATTCAAATTTCAGAAGGGTATCTCCCCGAACAAAAGCAGTGACGGTTCCTTCTTCAAGAAATGTGAAGTGACTATGCGCTTTTGCGTCAAAGTAAACAACAAAAAACAGCAATATCAAATTAATTATCCCAAGCATGACAAAAACCAAGTTCGGGATCTCTTCATCAATCTGGTATTCTAAAGGGTCCAACATCAGAATTACTGTTAGGAATATTAATCCTACTACAACAGTACCCGGCACCCAAAAAGAGTTCCTTAAAGATAAAGAAAGATAAGCATTTTTTATCATCGCCCAAAAGCGCGGGAAATTTCCTGCTTCATGCAGACAATAAACCATTAGTGTGATCGCTAGTAGTCCCAGCGATACAAAGATAAGGAAGTAATCCATATCTGCTCTCCTTTATGTATGTATGTGAATGTCAAAAAACTACGTATATTACTGGGTAAAATACTACCATAATAACAACTAGAAGTCAACCTCGCGGGGTAATGTATACACACATTTGAACAAATGGGGTCAGCCACCATTTGTCCATCTGTAAAAACGGTGTCTGACCCCATTTGCTTAGTTCTGTTTTGGTGCCCGGGAGAGGACTTGATTCTTACAGAATCTGTACAGGTTATCGCTCTTTTGTTTCGTTCCTCACAAAAGAGCTGATGAACCTTTTCAAGTCCTCAGACCAAAAGAAAATACCCGACACAAGGTCGGATATCTTCTTTCGGTGCCCGGGAGAGGACTTGATTCTTACAGAATCTGTACAGGTTATCGCTCTTTT
>JBBDJW010000009.1:27259-27858 GCA_040879685.1 Minisyncoccota bacterium
AAAATACCCGACACAAGGTCGGATATCTTCTTTCGGTGCCCGGGAGAGGACTTGAACCTCCACGGATTGCTCCACCAGTTCCTAAGACTGGCGTGTCTACCAATTCCACCACCCGGGCGTATTGTTGTACATAGTAAAGAATAAAGGATTGAAAAGATTTTTTCAATCATAACTTTTTACAGTCGTCACAAGTCACTAACCTCAGATTTCGTCCCTCAACAAGCTCGGGACTCATCTTCACTAAGTGCTCGCGACCCCGACTCAACTATTTTTCTTATTGCGGAAGAAAAATTATGTCTCCGTCTCGGACAAGCGCCATAAGCAAAGCAGTTTGTTTACTAAAATAATCCCGCAAGGGCGGGATTATTTTACACTTGTCCGCCCAGTAGGACTTGAACCTACGACCTTACGGTTAAGAGCCGTCTGCTCTACCAGCTGAGCTATGGGCGGGAAGTTTCTGTCTATCAATAAAGAGTACCTCTAAAGGATAAATCATTATGAAAGAAATTTCAATTTAAAAGCCTTATGTACATACCACACAAGTCTGACTTGTGTGTATTTACAAAAATATGAAAATCTGCACTATAAACATCGAATGA
>JBBDJW010000010.1:0-16841 GCA_040879685.1 Minisyncoccota bacterium
CCAGAGGGCGAATGACGAGCTTAGTGACCGTCAGGATCAGCCCCTGTCCGGCAGTCAACGAGACGAGAGTGACCGAGGCGGGGCGATGCCGTTTATGTTTCTATTCCAAAATTGATAGAGTATTTTGTTGTTTTTGTTGATGAGCTTAATGCGGTATAATAATTTGCATGAATGGCGAAAGTCAGTCGCGATTGTGGATACGCGCCATTATTATGGGCGCCGTTGTTTTTCTGGTTTCTGCCTTGTATCTGTGGGCGCGAAGATGGGGGATGCCACTTGAGGAAGTGGCGTTCAAGCTCTCGTTTGCCGGTCTTGCGGTAGCAGGGACAGCGCTTCTTGCCCTCTCTTTTCTTCTTGGTCCGCTTACGCGATTTTGGCCGAATACGTTTGTAAAACACCTTCCGCTTCGCAAGCAGTATGGGCTTGTTGGGTACTTTATTATTGTAGCTCATGTTCTTTGGGGCATTGTGGCACTCACTCCAGAAAGATACCCTAAATTCTTTAATGACGGTGCTTTCGGAGCGACGACAATACTACTCCTTGTGTTCGGGGGAGTTGCTTTTGTATTGTTTTCAGTCGTAGCATTCACCTCCATACCAAAAATTGCCGAGCGGATGTCTCCAAAAACATGGAAAAGTACGCAAAGAATAGGATACCTTGCGCTTTTTCTGGCACTGGTTCATTTTTCAGTGGTGAAATATAAGGGATGGCTGAATGTTGATGGATGGCCATATTTACCGGACACAATTCCACTCCTCTCACTTGTCCCCCTGCCACCGCTGTCTCTCATTTTGTTTCTGTTCATCGTGTTCGTGTTTGTGATGAGAGTGATGGTCATAGTATTCCCCCGAACAGAGAACACATAACAACTTTGGGTGACCCGCCAGAGACCCCTCAATTTGTTACAATAAAATAGTTGAAAATAGCCTTGTGGGGCAAGGCCCTCCGTGGTTCTATAACAGAAACTCTTGGTACTTTGTTTGTTTTTAAGTATTTTTTTATGTATATTAAAAATATGTTTAAGTTTTTGATGTGGCGAAAAAAAGAAAATAGCAATGGCATTAAAAAAATTGCCAAGGAGGAGCTCGAAAAGAATCGAGCGGTTCTTGAGTCTTTAAGGGACTATGACCAAGGAAAAAAGGAAATTTCAACCACTAACGTCAAAAGACATCTGCGAGATATACAGCATTCTGCACAGTGAGTCGCTTGTTTCCTTCCCCTTAACGAAAGAAGCAGAAGGTAAAATTGTCGCGATGGTATAATGGTGAAAGTTTTGGTATTCTTCACTACAAAACTATTGAAGAAAAAATAGTTGCACATCTATATTTCATAATCAATGACCATGCATTTACGGACGGCAACAAACGAACCGCCGTCCTTGTTTTTCAAATATTATGCAGAATAAACAATTTATATCAAAGACTTGGTGATTATAATCTTGATGCACTAGCGGTATTTTTGGAGTATCTAGAGGAAAAAGACCACCATTTGATTATTCGGGTCGTAGCAGAGAAAATTTTTGATCAACCATAGATTTTGAAATTAAAGTGCATGAAGAGCGTCAAGTTGGTAAAACAGTTCGGTAAGCTCACTACAAGTAAAATAGTTGAAAATGGCCTTGCAAGGCTTAACCGTCCACGGTTCTAGCTCAAGGAGAGGCCGGTAACAGCAGGATTTTTTTGCGCACCTCGGAGGTGCGCAGACGGAAAATACTCCGTGTTATACTTTAAAAGTATAACACGGAGAGAGGTATGTGTTTGACGCACTATGCGCACTATGTGCAAAGCTTGCCGGCTGGCAGGGCTCTCGCTCAAGAAAGCCAGCCGGACCAGGCAGGGTTTTAGCTCAATACGCCAGGCGCCTGGCGTATTGAGCTCGGTTTAATGTTCTTGATATCCACTTCCTTTTTCTTCTTGGTGGCAACCTCTCCCATGCCAAGCACTTTTGATTGAAAATAGCCTTGTGATGAAAGACCCCACTCATCTCGCGTGCGAACTTTAAAAGTTCACAACAAGACCCGCCGCTCGCGCGAGAGCGCGAAGCCGAGTAGAAAAATTGCCTATCCGTTTTTTTGATTTTTTGCACGTGCCGTTTTTTCTTTTAGAAGGTAAGGTAATTTTTCTGCGAGGCAGGTCGCCACTTTGCGGCGGCCGGCGGCGGTTCATCGCAAGTTTCGCTTTTTGGATTTACGTATCAGATTTGGTAAAATAATTTCAAAAGCATGCCCCATAAGGAACTTGTTCTCCTTCGGGGCTTGAGGGTGTTCTAAATTCGTAGCCAATTCAGTTGACACAACCTCATTTTTGGAGTATTATTAATTGTCTTGCGAACTCTATAGGGTCCTGGTTTCGGGACTTTTTTGTTCATCACGTTAGAAGTCTCCCTAACGGGTTAAATGAACAAGATATCAAATGAATAACAATAGTTGTTCTATGCATAAATCGATTGATCTCGAACTGCGTAGTAGCGACTTCTAACGAGATGGAAATACGAAATATCGCAATTATTGCTCACGTAGACCACGGCAAAACCACATTGACCGATGCTTTAATGCGCCAGACCGGTGCGGCAACAGAGGGGGTATCAATGGATTCCAACGCACTTGAAAAAGAGCGCGGTATTACTATTTACGCCAAAAACACATCTATCTTCTATAAAGATACTAAAATAAACATCGTTGACACTCCCGGCCATGCCGACTTCGGTTCTGAAGTTGAACGCGTTTTGCGTTCCATAGATTCAGTGCTTTTAGTCGTGGATGCCCAGGAAGGACCCATGCCCCAGACAAGATTTGTTTTGAAAAAATCTTTAGAGCTCGGCCTCAAGCCGATAGTTGTTATAAATAAGATAGACAAGCCCGCTGCCGATGCCCATAAGTGCGAGGAGCAGGTTTTGGAATTGTTTCTCGAATTGGGCGCTAACAACGAACAGACTGATTTCCCGGTGGTTTATACCATCGGCAGACAGGGCATTGCCAAGAAAGAACCCTTTCTCTCGTCCCAAGTAACCAAATCGGATAACCTGAACCCGCTTTTGGATACCATTATCGAACATGTAAAACCGGCATCATCTGAAGAACTTGAAGCAAAACCTCTCAGAATGCAGCCGTTTAACTTGGGATATGATAATTTTCTTGGTCGGCTTGCGGTTGTCCGAATATATGAAGGGAGGGTCTCTCCCGGCCAGCAGGTGTTTATTAAAAAACCAAACGGCGAGACACGTTCAGGCAAGCTTAATAAAGTTTTTACATTTGAAGGTATTAAAAAGGTTGAACTCGAAAGCGTTGGTGCGGGAGACATCGTAATGGTTGCTGGACTGCCAGACATTTATATCGGAGAAACCATAACCAGCGACCAAAACACAGAACCCCTTTCGGCAATTGCTGTGGACGAGCCGACCATCACCCTTAACTTTTTAGTTAACAACTCTCCGTTTGCCGGTAGAGAAGGAAAATTTGTAACGTCACGGCAGTTGCGCGAATATCTTGAGAGGGAGCTTGAGGTGAACGTCGGCCTTCGGGTTGATTTTTCATCCAACGAGAGCTTCAAGATATCAGGACGGGGGGAACTTCACATTGTTATATTGCTCGAGAACATGAGGCGGGCCGGTTTTGAGCTGCAGGTTTCCCAGCCACAAGCCATCATAAGGGAAGATAATGGCGTGAAGACCGAGCCATTTGAAGAGGTTATTGCCGATGTTCCTTCCGAATATCAGGGCATGGTCATAGAGGGACTGAGCAAGCGCGGATTTAGGGTGAAGGATATGCGTGTTGAAGGTGATATCGTCCGTCTGTCTTTCGAGGGCCCGACGAGGGGATTTCTGGGATATAGGAATCAATTTATCGTCAACACCAAAGGTAAAGGAATTCTTGCCTCACGTTTCGTTGAGTTCAGGCCTTACGCAGGAAATATAGAAAAGAGAGCCACGGGTTCGATGATATCTATGACCGCCGGCAAGGCCCTGGGTTATTCGCTCTGGAATCTCCAGGACAGGGGCTCATTATATATACATCCCAATACGAAGGTGTATGAAGGCATGGTTATCGGCAATACTTCCAAGGGCGAAGAGATGGCGGTTAACTCAACCAAGGGCAAACAGCTGACCAACATGCGTGCCTCGGGGGCCGATGAGTCCATACTGCTAACGCCACCGGTTTTGCTCTCCATTGAACGCGGACTTGAAATAATGGCCGAAGACGAATACCTTGAAGTTACTCCCAAAGACGTCCGTTTAAGAAAGCAATATCTTACCAAGAACGATCGAACTAAATCTCAACGCAACTAATATGGAACATTCAGATCCTAAGAAAGGTTTCTCCGGCCTCAGCATTATCCAGGCCTTGCTTCAGGTTTTAGACAACCTCAAATATACCGTCCCCACGCCTATCCAGCACTAGGCCATACCTGTTGCCATAGAGGGCAAAGACGTCATTGGCATTGCCCAAACCGGAGCCGGCAAACGCGCAAACAAGTGATCTTCCGTCAGCAGGTTTTGTCCCGGGAAGCCCACGCCACTAACAGCGAGCGTTATCAAATAATAAAAATATGAAAGAAAACACAACAAAAAAGAGAAGATACGGACAAAACCTGCTATAAAAACACTACGACATTTGCAAGAATGTCGTAGTGTTAGTGAGTGGTGTGGAGATGAGTTCAAACGGGGGTTGTTTCGTGGTTTAATTGAAGGGTATGAGGTTTTTCCGAACAAAATTAGGGGAAATTACACTTTCGTTTGTTGGGCTTTTTGTATTTATCGGTATTGTTGCGGGGGGCGACTCCGAGGCCCCAGAGTCGCGTAATGTGGAAATGACGCAGCAAGAAAGTGCTGTGAGTCGTTCGGCGGAAAAGATCTCAAAAGAGAGTGCGGCGCACAACGAGTCGGTTGCTGTAATCAACCCACGCGACAGAGAAACACAAACAGCATCCGTTCAATCTGCGGGAGTGTCCTCTCTAGAATCTACTTCACCTCAGGAAACGCAACAAACAACCAGCGAAGCAGACAGCTCTCCGGAGGCGCAGTTTTATCCGGTAGTACGAGTAGTTGATGGTGATACATTTAGCATCACTATGGGCGGGGAGAGTGTCACCGTGAGGCTCATTGGCATTGATACGCCCGAGACGGTTCATCCTTCAAAGCCGGTTGAGTGTTTTGGAGACGAGGCGTCTCAAAAAGCAAAGAATGTTTTATCAGGAAACGAAGTTCGTGTAGAGATGGACGAGAGCCAGGGAACGTACGACAAATACGGACGGCTTTTAGCGTATGCATTTCTTCCAAACGGAACGCATTTCAACAAGATGATGATTGAGGATGGGTATGCGTACGAATACACCTATAGCATGCCGTATAAATACCAGTCGGAATTCAAAGAGGCGGAGCGTGAAGCACGGCAGTATGAGCGCGGGCTTTGGGCTCTTGATGCTTGCGCGGAAGAAGAGGGAGAAGAGAAGGCGGAAAATACAACAACAAGCGACTTTCAAGGAACACCATCAAAAAACCAATGTTCATCCAATGTCTATAATTGCGGTGACTTTGGAACGCACGACGAAGCGCAGGCAACGTATGAATACTGCGGCGGAGTAGATAATGACGTGCACAAGCTTGACCAGGACAAAGACGGCGTCGCTTGCGAGTCTCTGCCGTAGAGTTTCAGTCAATACCAAAAAGCTCGTCGCCTCCTTGTCTGCGTCAGGCAAACGACCGTCCTTTTTGTTTCTTAAAACATTCTGATATTCTTAAGAATATCAGAATGTTTTTTGGGGAGTGACGGCGTATAGTATCATTAAATTATGAGCAAAAAGGATTATTCTGTTGGTGTGATTCCGGTTTTTAGAGACTCTCATGGAGTTTTTATTTTTGCCTGGTCCTTCATGCGTCAGGGCACTGGGCATTCCCAAAGGGGCATCCCAATGGTGGAGAAACCGACGAAAACGTTGCTCGCCGAGAACTTTTTGAAGAAACAAGTATAAAGGATATCCAACTTGAGCCGGGGATAGAATTTAGAGAACTCTATTCTTTTGAAAAAGATGGAGATGTTTATAACAAAGACGTTATATATTTTACCGGCCTCGTAAAAAAGAAGAACGCCACAATCCAAGATGTATTTAAAAACGAAATACAAGACATAAAGTGGTTGACCTACGATGAGGCACTAAAGACCATTACCTTCAAAGAGGCTAAAGAAATGTTGAGAAAAGTTAATAAACATTATATCTCAAGATGATGCGAAAGAAATGAATAAGGATTGGTAAATTATATTAAGGAAGAGTGAAGTGGAAATGCTAATGAGTGATGGCGCGTTTGTAAGAAATGGGGTTTAATAGAAAGATTGTGGCGTATTTCAGTCAAAAATTACAGAGCGGGTTTGTGGTACTCTTTTCATCACAAGCGATTCGCAAGGCGGCACTCTCGCTCGTCTCTATTTTCCTCCCCATTTTTCTCTATGAAGTACTCGGTAAGGATATGATGCTCGTCGTATGGTTTTATCTTGCGATAGCAGTTCTCTATGCAGTGTTTCTTCCTCTTGCAGCGCGGATGCTTAACTATTTCAAGTTTAAAAATGCGCTTATTACAGGCTCTTTGTTTGGTATTTTAATGTATGCCATCCTTGTCTTTACCACTCCGGAAAATGCATATCTCTTTATCCCCATTGTACTTGTTGTGTGGACTATTTTTAAATTGCTCTATTGGGTGCCTTACCACACCGACTTTGCAAAGTTTATTGACCCGAAAGACCGCGGGAGGGGAGTCTCGGCGATGTTTGCCACCGTCTCATTCGCCGGTGTCGTTGGGCCGATACTCGCCGGCTACATTTTGGATAAGACGAGCTTTGGAATTCTCTTTAGCGTCGTTGTTTTGCTCTATCTGCTCTCTATTGTACCTCTTTTGCGCTTACCAAAGGTCAACGAGACATACACCTGGGGGTACGCGGAGACGTGGAAAAAGTTTTTTGCAAAAAAATACAGGAGGCCACTTTTTGCTGTTGGAGCGCTGGGCGCGGAAAACACCATCGCGCTTATCATTTGGCCGATTTTTATCTTCCTTCTTCTTGATGGCGCAGTACTTGATGTGGGAGCTCTCTCCACAATTATATTTGGTGCCGTTGTCATCTTACAGCTTGCCTTGGGGCGCTTTATTGATGTTTCAAAAAAACAGGAGTATGAGACGCTTCATATAGGGAGTGTGCTCTACGCGCTTGGCTGGGTGGGGAAGGTGTTTGTGGTTACCGCTTTTCATATTTTTATTGCGGGTTTTTATCATGGCGTTACAAAAATTTTTACCAGAACGCCGTTTGACACACTTGTCTATGAGATAGCGGCTGATCAGGGACATTTTGTTGATGAGTTTACGGTGTTAAAGGAGATGGCGCTTCAATTCGGCGCGGTGATTTCTCTTGTTGGGGTGGCGGTGTTGTTGCTCTTCTTCTCTATTGAGGTTACGTTTTTTATCGGCGCAGGGGCGGCGCTTCTTTTAAATCTTCTTTATTACCAAGAGCGTGATGAGACATTTTCCGGCGAGCAAGCGAAACTGCCCGTACACCAGCTTCATTATTAGATTGTGTTGAGGTGAAGAGAGGATTTACCAATATCAGAATAGTTATTATAAAAATATCGCCGTATATATACGGCGATAAAAGAGCTTTTTTAACCACCTACCATTGAAAGGACGACGGCATCTCTTGTGCTCATATGCAGCGTGTGCGCTACCCTTTGTCGTTTGTCGCAGGTTGCTGTGATTGCGGGCACGACAAGTCTGACAAGCGTGTCCTGGGCACTGTTGGAGTGCTTTGGTATAACGAGCACCATGCGGAATCCTTCCTCTTTTCTCATTACGCGGGCGTAGTAATTGTCTCTGGAGAGCCCTTGGCCTTCCATCCAGCAGTAAGCATAATCTCGGGCTTCTTGTGCGGAATTTGCTTGGCGTAGGTTGTTTTTTAACATAGGTAATCTCCTGTATGGCTTTTGTAAGAACAAATTCATATGTCATGATGACAAAAATTGTCTCTTTTTGCAACACCGTGTACGAGATGAGTACATCGGTAACACTTTGGCGGTTTTCTGGTAAAACGACCACGGTGTCTCGTAGCCAAGTGTTTGATGTGGACGGACGAACGTATACTCCACCAGCCACTCGGTCAGCCGTTTATTGAATGTACGAGATGAGCCCTCATTTCGTCCTGTGTCATACTTCCGAAGTATGACACGGCGCTATTGAGCACCGTCTGTAACCTTCGGAAAGGTACAGACTTCATTTTTATATAAACCTCTTTGGCACCACTTAAGAAGTTTAACGTCTCCAGCCCTCCATTCCCTGTGTCATACTTCGGAAGTATGACACAGCGCTCTTCGCTCACTCACAAAAACATCAGGAGGAAGGCCATATACCATCACGCTCCCGATTGAGCATGTAAAAGAGCTTGGCTGGAGAGAAAGGCAGAAGCTTCTGGTCACACACCGTGGCTCAAAGCTTGTCATAGAGGACTGGAAGAAGTAGGCTTAAAGAAGCAACCACATACATCAAAAAGAGAGGTGAGCTATGAGTACAGTACTTTATCATCCTCACAGCGGTAGGGTTGTCTATGGAGATATTCTTCCTGAAGGGGAGACGTTGCAAAAAACGGATCTCCACAAAGGCCCTAGAGGCTGGTCTCCTTGTCCTGACCCCGGCGACGTCGTTTTGAAAGGAGAAGTTGGACAATGGGTTCGGCCACTGGAGCTTCCCGTAGAGCTTTCTTGGAAAGCGCAGGAGGTTCTCAAGGCGGCGGCGTGCTACATTCTTTCTCTTGAGAAGGCTGGAAAAAAAAACAGAGACAACATTTGTGTCAGCTTTAATTCTTTTGCTTCTGACCTTATACAAGAACTCGTTGATTTTGAATGTGTTCAAGAAAGATACATTCATGATGTGCCGAGAATCCTTCTTACCGAGAAAGGATACCAACAAGGCAGATCCCTTATGGGGATTTAGAATGACGAGGGGCGATCCATTATGGTCGCCTCTTTTTTTATATATACGGTTAAATCTGCTATAGTGAGTGGTATGACAAAACCTCTTCGGATTACCAGGGCCGATATGAACTCTCGCATTCGTCCGCAGGACGACTTTTACCATTTTGCCGGCGGTGGATGGCTACGCAGAAATCCAATTCCCACAACGGAAAGCACATGGGGCTCGTTTCATATCCTTCGTGATACCAATAGAAAACGCATTCACAAAATTCTAAAAGAGTTAGCCAGAAAAAAGCGCCTGAAAAAAAATTCAAATGAGCGCCGGTTGCGCGATTTGTATCTCTCGGGTATGAACACAAAAGAAATTGAGCGCCTCGGCCTTTCACCACTTTCAAAGTATCGCAAAAAGATTAGTGCCATAAAGACAACAGATGAGCTCCTCTCGGTAATCGCGGAGCTTCATATGATAGGTGTGGGCTTTCTCTTCTCGCCGTTTGTGTCACTGGATGAAAAAAATAGTGAGAAGATGGCGCTCTATCTTTTCCATGGTGGGTTAGGACTCCCCGAGCGGGAATATTATCTTTCAACCGCTAAAAAGTTTGTACAGATTCGCAAAAAATATATACAGCATATAGTGCGCGGGTTTGCGCTTCTTGATGTGCCCGAAAAAGATGCACGCGCGCGGGCAGAGGAGATTTTACATGTTGAAACAGAGCTTGCGCACGCCACATTGAAAGCCGAAGAGCTTCGCGATGTTGAGAAAACGTACAACAAAATGACACTCGCCGAGCTTTCCGAGAAAACACCGCGCATAGATTGGGGAAAATATCTTAAGAAAGTTGGCGTTAATACAAAGAAAGCAAAGGAGGTTATCGTCGGGGAGCCGGCATATATGAAGCGGGTGAATGTTTTGCTGGGCAAAGTCCCGCTTTCTGTTTGGAAACATTACTTGGAGTACTCGCTTGTTTTTTCTTTTGCCAGCCTTCTGTCAGCGCGTTTTGAGAAAGAAGGATTTTCGTTTTACGGCACAACGCTTGCGGGATTGCGAGAGATGAAGCCTCGCTGGCAACGTGTGTACGGTGTTGTTAATAGCGTGATGTCAGAAGCGGTGGGTGAGGTATATGTGGAGCGTTACTTTAGTAAAAATGCAAAAGAAGATGTGCTTGAGCTTATCTCCCATATCAAGAATGTGCTTTACTCTCGCATCAAAACGCGCGAGTGGATGAGTGAGGCAACAAAGAAAAAAGCGCTGAAAAAACTCTCCACCTTTAGGGCAAAGATTGGCTATCCTGAAAAGAAACACACCTTTCCTGTTGCCATTAAATCGGAAACCTATTTGGAGAACGTTGTCCGCATCGCGCGCTTAGAGTGGAAGCGAGAGATGAAAAAGCTTGAGAAAAAAATAGACCGCGAGGAGTGGTTTATGGGTGCGCACGTAGTAAATGCTTATTATTGGGCAAACCAGAATGAGATTGTATTCCCCGCGGGGATTTTGCAGCCACCGTTTTATGATGAGAAAGGGGACCCGGCACTTAACTATGGTGCGATTGGTGCAATTATTGGGCATGAAATAACGCACGGGTTTGATGACCAAGGAAGCTTGTTTGACCACAAGGGCAATCTAAAGCACTGGTGGACCACGCGCGATAGAAAGGAGTTTCTAAAGCGCGCCGAGCTTTTGGTGAAGCAGTATAATAATTTTATTGCGATTGATGATGTGAACGTAAACGGACGCCTGACGCTCGGAGAGAATATCGCAGACCTTGGCGGTGTCGTTCTTTCTTATTACGCACTCCTCCAGCATATGGAGGAAAAAGGGCGCCTTCCGGATGTGGACGGCTTTACTCCCGAGCAACGGTTCTTTTTAGGGTTTGCGCTTTCTGAGCGCGCAAAAACGAGTAAAGAATCTGCGCGCGCGCGGGCGATCGCCGACCCGCACGCGCCAAGCTACACGCGCGTTAATGGCCCGCTTGCTCACTTTCTGCCGTTTTATCACGCGTTTGGTGTAAAGCGCGGAGATATGATGTATCGGCCAGAAAACAAGCGCGCCGAGATTTGGTAGAGAAAATGTTCAACACCCGAGGTTGAACATTTTTGGGTAGATAGTATGTAATCAAAATGATTGAGGAGCTCAAACCATAAACCGCCAGAATTTAGGTCATTCTGGCGGTTTATGGTTTTTACGCTCGTGCGCATGCATAGAAGATAGAACATACGACAATACGACACACGACAGAGAATGGGGAAAAATTATATATTTGTAACTATAGTCACAAATATATAATTTTTTAACGGTAGTTGTATTACCTAGTTGTGTTGTCTGGTCGTATTACCCGTAGATAAACATCTGGACAACAACGGTTCCAACGATAAGCGCCGTTAAGCCACTTGTAAGAGCAAGAGGTTTATTTTTAATATAGAGTCCATAAAAAAACCACGAGACAACAGCAAAAAGAGCGAGCAGTTGTGTTGTCATAGAAATCCCCACAACGGTTTGTGTTTCCCAAATTTTTATAACTTGCGGAATACTGGAAACTGAGGCAATACCGCCAATTCCCATCATAATGCCGTCAATAATTTTTCTATGGTTGCTCGCTTGCCCGACTGTGCGGGCGAAGGACGATAGACGTTTCTTCTCCTTTTCACATTCGTGTAAATTTTGTGGGTTGTACATAGTGTTTTACTCATGTGCACGAAGCCACTCTTCAATGTGCCTCACAGCCTCTTTCGCATGAGTGCCTATAAGAATACCGGGATGCGTTGCGCCCTTTATTTCCAGCACCTCTTTTTCGTAATAGCGAGCCATTTCTTGTGCAGTCTTAATGCCGATACCAAAAGGAAGTGATTCTCCTAATTCTCCGCCCACAAAGAGGGTTGGCAGGGAGAGAGTTTCTTTTGGAATAGAAATACCAAGCTTGCGTTCGCTCCGCGCGACGCCCGATTCAACTCCGAGCATTTCTTTCATACTCGCCAGTTTCTCTTGCGGAATATCAGGAAGAGCGCTCATAATCTCTTTTGGATCTTGCGGCATTCCGGCGTCCGTAGGGGTGTATGCAGGGGGGTAGTCTTTTTTCTCGCCGGCACCGCGCACTTCTTGTGAGGGAGAAGGGTCAAGGGCGACCACTGCGCGCGCGCCGTAATGGGTGGCATAGATAAGAGAAACGAGCCCTCCCATAGAATGCCCAATAATAAGAGGAGTTTTAAGGTTGTGTTCATCCACCATTCTTTTTACATCCGAAACATAATCATCCATCGTAGCTCCGTCAACGCTCCCGCCACTTTTCCCATGCCCTCGGAGATCTGGTGCATAGACATCCCACCCTTTTTCCACGAAATGCTTTATATAAAGCATCCACATCATAGAGGAACCCCACGAACCATGCACGAGCACAAGAGGGGTTTTGTGGAGGGAGTTTTCCGCCTTTTTGACTAACACAAATTGTTCCATAGTGATTACAAAATTAAAAAATGAGACTTATACACAAGTATAGCAAAAACAACATATTGACAAAGAGGGAGGGTGTGTATAACATAAGAACATATGACAAAGTTATCATATGTTCCCGTTCTCGTATCGCGTAAGAAAAGTGCACCGGAGGCTTTTTTGATTATAAAAATACTTGCTAACCGCTCCCGCTACTCCATTATGGCACTTTTGCTGGGAAGCGAAAGAGATTTATGTGTTCATGAAATAAGCGAGCGTCTCAGTATGACGCAATCAGCAACCTCGCACCAACTTAGTTTCCTTGAGGGGTGTGGTGTTGTGGAGAGTGTTCGTATGGGCAAAACAAAATGCTATCTACCGACAACAACAGCTCGTAGCAGAAAAATTAATGGCATCATTAAACTTCTTCGTCGCTAGATATAAATATACGATATGAGTAAAGGAATACTTTTCACTGCCCTTCTCGCCCTTGTTGCCCTCTCCCTTTTTATGCTTTTTCGCGGGGAGGAGTTTTCTCTCCCGCGCGGGGAAGCCGTGCCGTTTGAAGAAGAAAACGGGGAAGTAACGCAGGGCATAGAAGCAGAGCCCTTTTTAAAAAAGGAAGATACCTTACAAACACGGTCTATGAAATCAGAAAGAAAAATTTTTACAACAGACGGAGTGAAGCATTCCATTGCTCTTGATGAGATACTCTCTGGCGGCCCCGGCAAAGATGGGATTCCTTCTATTGACAGCCCGAAATTTCTAAATAATAAAGAGGCAAATGAATTTCTTAACGACACCGACCCCGGTATTGGACTTGAAATCAACGGTAAGAGCCGTTTTTATCCCTATCGGATTCTCGTATGGCATGAAATTGTAAATGATACGCTTGCAGGAGAGCCGGTTTTGGTGACTTATTGTCCGTTGTGCGCAACGGGGATTGTCTTCAAACGAGAGGTGGGCGGTGAGATACAAGAGTTCGGTGTCTCGGGCAAACTGTGGCAGTCAAATCTCTTAATGTACAATCGCCTGTCTGCGCAGGCACTCGAGGATAAAGAGAGCGAGGAGTCATTATGGTCGCAAGTTCTCGGGGAGGCCGTTGTCGGTCCTCAAACAGGAGAGCGACTTGCCATTGTCTCATCTGATATTGTTCGGTGGGAAGACTGGAAGCGGATTCATCCTGAGACGGAAGTGCTTTCTCCCAATACGGGAGTGTTGCGAAATTACACACACGATCCCTATGGGGATTATTACACAAGTGATTCAGTCTCTTTTGGTGCAGAATTTAGCGACACCCGCCTTCATCCAAAAGAGCTTGTCGCGGGGGTGGAGCTTGACGGCGTGTTTAAGGCTTATCATATAAAGGCGCTTCCCGTTGGAGAAACAAAAGACACGTTTGCCGGCAGAGAAATTCTCATCCAAAAAGACGAGGCAGATCGCCTTTCGTTGAGCGCGGATGGGGCGCCGCTTCCTTATATTCCGGGATTTTGGTTCTCATGGCTTGCGGTACATCCCGAAACCGAGCTTTATAAATAAATTTGGTTGGGGCAAGCCCGACACAAAACTTTTTAAATAAATTATTCCTTACCATATATTTCTATGAAAAATACACACAACAATTACGAAATGAAAAAGGCTGAGCGACAACGAGCTCGTGAAAGGAAGCAGAAAGACGCACACTTACAAAATACAAAAAAAACTTTTGTGAAGTACGGTATCTGGTTAGTTGGCATTGCGGTTGTCGGATACGCTCTTGTGCTCTTGGCACAGAGCACGGGAGTAAAGGGTGAGGATATGAGCCGAGGATACGAGATTATGAATCGTCAGCATATAGAAGTAGGAGTGGCTCATCTGCCGTATAATTCAAACCCTCCTTCTTCCGGTTGGCATTATTCTTCAGTAGCACAAGGGGGATTTTACACCGAGCCGCTGGCGGATGAGAATGTTATTCATAATCTTGAGCACGGAGACATATGGATTAGCTACCTCCCCTCTATAAGCGGAGAGGCTCGTGATATGTTGGAAAGGTTTTCCGGGCGCTATGTCGTCGTCTCTCCGCGCACAGAAAATGAAGGGGATGTTTCTCTTGTCGCGTGGGGCAGAGTTGATACTTTCAATCTTGAAGAAGCGGCGGATGCAGAGGGGCGCATAAAAGACTTTATTAAGCGCTACGATAATCGCGGACCGGAAAAAGTGCGTGGCGGTGTGCCGAGTCATGGCGGGTTTTAAGTTTTTTCACTATGGGAAGCAATAAGGAAAATGCATACGGAATTATAGGAGCGATACTCGTCTCGGCACTTTTGATTGGAGGAGCTTTTTTCATAACGCGAGGAGCGGCGAGCGATGCGCTAAATCTTGCCCCACCTCACGGAGCTCTGACCCAACAAGGTGACTTTCGTATGCCGAGTGAGGCCGACCATATCCGCGGTAATCCTGAAGCGCCACTCTCAATTGTGGAGTTTAGCGACCTTGAATGTCCTTTCTGTGCTCGGCTTCACCCAACACTTACTCGTATTGTAGAAGAAAATGAGGATGTGAAGTGGATCTATCGCCATTTTCCTCTCACAACAATTCATTCGCGAGCGCTCTCCGGTGCGGTAGCATCTGAATGCATTGCACGACTCGCCGGCAACGACAGCTTTTGGACATTTGTTGATAGAACCTTCCAAAGCCAACAGCAACTGGGAGATGCATGGCAAATAGAGATGGCGAGCTCCTTTGGGATAAACCGCGAAGCGTTTGAAGATTGTACGAGTGAGAGGAGCATCGTCTCTCTCATTCAGGAAGACTTAAATGAAGCAACGCGATTTGGTGGGCGAGGTACGCCCTATGTTGTTGTTGTCGCGCAGAGCGGTCAGCTTATTCCTTTTAGTGGAGCGCTCACCTACGAGCAAATCTCCGGTATTCTAGAGCAGGCTCGCAATAATTAAAATTAAGCTTATTTATTTGTATGAAAAACCTTAGCATTACCATCATTATCGTCATTGTTTTTCTTGGAGGAGTCTTCTTTTTCAGCCTCTCTGATAAAAGTACTACACCCGAAAACTCAACAAACAACGACACCTCCGCTCGCCAAGAGAAGAGTGCCTTTAGTGTATTTGCCGATATATCTCTTGAAGACTATGAAGGTGCCAGCATCTCTCTTGGCGCGTTTGAAGGGAAGCCCCTTGTCATAAATAGTTGGGCGGTATGGTGTCCGTTTTGCCGCGAAGAGCTCCCCGCCTTTTCACAGCTCCAAAAGGAATTTGGCGATGAGCTTATCGTCATTGCCATTGACCGGCAAGAGTCTCGGGAAAAAGCACAAGGATACACCGACGGGTTGGGGATTACAGACGATATGCTCTTTCTTTTGGATGCACGAGATTCCTTTTATAAACGACTTGGAGGCTTTTCTATGCCGGAGACGATTTTTGTAAATAGTGAGGGAGAGATTGTTGTCCACAAACGCGGACCGATGAATCTCGCCGAGATGCGCGAACATACTCAAAAAATTATTACTTCTCACAATGATGCACAATAAATATGATAGAGATTAGTATTGGCTTTATTATAGCAGCATTTTTTGCGGGGCTTCTTACCTTTCTTGCGCCGTGCACGCTCCCGCTTGTGCCGGCATATCTTGGTTTTATAAGCGGAGTTGACCAAGAAGAGTTGAAAAACCCGAAGAGTGCCGTGCGTGCACGAAGAAAAATATTTCTTAACGGTCTGGCGTTTATTGTCGGATTTTCTCTTATCTTTATTATATTCGGGATTCTGGCGGGGTTTGCTGGCACTGCGCTTGCGCCGTATAGAATTTGGCTTGCGCGTGCCGGCGGGGTGCTTGTCATTCTCTTTGGGCTTTTTATGCTCGGCTTTTTCAAACTCCCTTTTTTTCAAACCGATAAGCGCATTCCTATTCCAAAGTGGCTTACTCTCGGCAAGCCCTCAAGCTCTCTTTTTATAGGGGGAACCTTTGCTCTCGGGTGGACGCCATGCGTTGGGCCCATTCTCGGCTCCATACTTCTTCTTGCCGGGACATCAGGGACCGCCCTTACCGGAGGGATAATGCTCACGGTCTTTTCTTTTGGTCTTGCGTTGCCGTTTCTTGCTATCGCGCTTGCATTTTCTCAAGCGACCGCATATATAGAGAAGATTTCAAAGTATCTTAGGTGGGTTTCAATTGTCGGAGGCGTATTTTTAATTCTCCTTGGGGTGCTTCTTGCAACCGACAACTTCGGCCTCACCATTCAGTATGGCTATGAACTTTTTGAGTTTATAAATTACGAAGGCCTTTTAGATTACCTCTAACTTAGGTGATGAGGGATTGGGCTCTTGGGTGGAGTAGCTTCACTTGGAAGCGAGGCTTCCAAGTAAGGCTTCCAAGTAACTGAGGTGTCCGATTCAGGAGTCCGCCTTCTCAGTGAAAATTTTTATACTACTTGGGAGCGAAGCTCCCAAGTAGCAGACTTACGGAGTACGAAAGTCTTGGAGTA
>JBBDJW010000011.1:0-16554 GCA_040879685.1 Minisyncoccota bacterium
ATGCCATACGCTCGGGGGATGAATATGGTAAAAATAAAATACTTGAGGGAAAAAGAGTAATTATTGAATATACCAATGCAAATCCTTTTAAGGAGTTTCATATTGGGCACCTTATGAACAATACAGTCGGCGAGTCACTCTCACGATTACTTGAATTCGGCGGAGCAGAGGTGCGTCGTGCTAACTACCAAGGTGATGTCGGACTTCATATTGCAAAAACATTATGGGGAATGAAGAAGTCAGACGAATCATCTCCCACTATAGAATCTCTCGCAAAAGCATACGCACAAGGCTCGGATGAATATGGAAAGAGCGAAACGGCACAAAAGGAAATCATAGAAATAAATAAAAAAATCTATGAGCAATCTGATGAGGAGATAAACAAACGCTATACCGAAGGTAAGAAAGTTTCCATCTCATATTTTGAAGAATTGTATGCGCGCCTTGGTACGGTGTTTGACGATTATTATTTTGAAAGTACGACGGCAAGCATCGGTACCAAGATGGTTACGGATAACCTCGGAAGTATCTTCAAGGAGTCGCAGGGAGCAGTTATATTCCCTGCAGAGGAGTACGACGAAAAACTACACACCCGTGTGTTTATAACCAAAGAAGGACTCCCGACCTACGAAGCGAAAGACCTCGGGCTTGCGAAGCTCAAATATAGTTCATATCCGTATGACATGTCTTTTGTTATAACCGGCAATGAGGTGAAGGAGTACTTCAAGGTGGTTTATACTGCACTTGCGCAGATTGAGCCCGAGCTCGCCGCGCGAACCACACACCTCCCTCATGGAATGTTGCGCCTTAAAAACGGAAAGATGTCATCGCGAACCGGCGATGTTATCACCGCATCAGCGCTTCTTGATGATGTATATACGAGGGTTTTACAAAAAATGAAAGACACCGAACTCTCACATAAAGAAAAAGAGCGTATTGGTGAGGAGGTCACGGTCGGTGCGGTTAAATATTCCATTCTTCATCAAGCACTCGGGAGGGATGTTGTGTTTGATTTTGACACCTCGCTCTCATTTGAAGGAAACTCCGGTCCGTATTTGCAATACACCTATGCGCGTACGCAATCTCTTTTGAGAAAAGCAGAAGAGAAAGGAAAGGAGACACAAAACGCATCTCTTCACGAAGAGAAGAGGAAAGAGGTAAGTGATATTGAACGACTCGCCTATCGCTTTCCTGAAGTTGTTACAGAGGCGATGTATGAACGTGAACCGCATCATATTGCAACGTATTTGTTTTCACTCGCGCACGCGTTCAATGCTTATTACTCAAAAAATAAAATTTTAGGAAGTGAAAATGAAGCATATCGTCTCGCGCTTACCGCATCAGTCGCACAGATATTAAAAAACGGACTATGGATTCTCGGCATGAAAGCGCCCGAGAGGATGTAGGGTTGATGGGGGGTAAGTAGTAGGTAATAAGTAGTAGTTGGTAGCCGTTTTTCACTTCCTCGCTACGATATTCGCCAGCAAGCAAACAAGAGAGCAGTTTATGTATCTGTATGTGGACAGACGACCACTGTCCTTCGGTACAAACACTCTACTATTCTATAGAACATTAGAGTGTTTTTTAGTAACTCCTTTACTTTGTAAAATGAAGCGGGTATTAAGTGAATATGTAAGTAGCTATGGTTTCTTACTACTCATTACCTACCTATGCTAAGCCTATATATGCAGGAGGCAGGCTGACTATTGACTAAGCATTCGGACATCGGATGTCCGAATAAGCTACCCTGCGGACTTCTAAGGAGGGGTGATGCATTTAAGGTGAGGAGAGAGGTGGAAGCGTTACTGAAGAAAATATGAGGTGTAAAACTATAACCCCACAGGCTACTTTCTACTGACTACTGATCAAACATATGGTATGATACCCATATCTATGGCAGATCCTGCTTCTACTTCTAGTGGTAAAGAGAAAAAAAGTGAATTAGTAAAAGCCGAGGAGAAGACCCTCGCGTTTTGGAAAGACAATAAAATATTTGAAAAAACACTGGCAAAAAAGTCTCCAAAAAAGAACTTTGTTTTTTTTGATGGTCCCCCGTTTGCAACAGGACTCCCTCACTATGGGCACCTTTTGACTTCTATTATTAAAGATGTCATCCCGCGCCTTCGGACGATGCAGGGATATAAAGTGGACAGGCTCTGGGGGTGGGATTGCCACGGGCTGCCGATTGAAAACTTGATAGAGGAAAAACTGGGGCTAAATCAGAAAAGTGATATAGAAAAGTTCGGCATTGAAAAATTTAACGAGGAGGCTCGCACAAGCGTTTTAGAGTATGGCGAAGAGTGGCAAAAAATCATTCCTCGTGTAGGGCGTTGGATTGAAATGAAGGAGAGCTACAGAACGATGGATTGGACCTACACCGAGTCTATTTGGTGGGCGTTTAAAACTCTCTATGACAAAAATCTCGTATATGAGGGATATAAATCGATGCACCTATGCCCGCGTTGTGAGACAACCCTTGCTGTTTCAGAGGTTGCCGAAGGATACAAAGATATTGTTGATATCTCTGTGTATGTAAAATTTGCGCTTGTGGGAGAGAAAGACACCTTTCTTTTAGCATGGACAACAACCCCATGGACACTCCCTGGGAATGTTGCACTTGTTGTTGGTTCCGGGATTGAGTATGCACGAGTAAAGGTAAAAAATAAAAATACTGCTAAAAACGAAATTTATATTATTGGGAAAGAAAAACTCTCCGTTCTTGAAAAGAACTATGAACTATTAGGAACGGTTCTCGGTGAAGATCTTATTGGAAAATCTTATCTTCCGCCGTTTGATTATTATTACAAGGATAACGATCTTGAGTACAAGGAGAATGGATGGAAGGTGTACCCGGCAAGCTTTGTGAACGTTGAAGAAGGAACGGGAATTGTACATATTGCACCGGCCTTTGGAGAAGATGACCTGGCACTTTCTCGTGAGCGGGGACTTCCTTTTGTACAGCATATTGCTACGGATGGAAGGTTCAAGGAAGAGGTTGAAGACTTCAAAGGATTGCAGGTAAAGCCAAAAGATGACCATCAAAAAATTGATATTGAGATAATAAAATACCTTGCACAAAAGAATCTTCTTTATAAAAAGGAAAAGCTTACGCACTCGTATCCGCACTGTTGGAGATGCGAAACACCGCTTCTCAACTACGCCGCTTCGTCATGGTTTGTGAATGTCATCTCACTTAAAGAAAAACTTATTGCAACAAGCAAACGAGTGGAATGGGTTCCTCATCATATAAAAAATGGTCGCTTTGGCAAATGGCTTCTCGGTGCGCGCGATTGGGCGGTATCTCGTTCTCGTTTTTGGGGCGCACCGCTCCCTGTCTGGAAATGCGCGGAGTGTGAGCATGTTGAAGTTATCGGCAGTATCAGAGAGATAAAGGAAAAAGGCATCCCTGCACGTAATACCTATACGATTATGCGTCATGGCGAAGCGCTTTCTAACCGGCTTGGTGTCGTTAATGGCGTCGTTGACCAAAGGTATTCGCTTACTGAAAAAGGCAAAAAACAGGTAAAAAGTGCTTTAAAAAAATTGCGTGAGAAAGATATTGATATCGTTATAAGTTCTCCTCTTCCTCGTACGCAAGAAACAGCGGAGATTGTTGCACAAGAATTAAATCTTTCCGGGAAAAATAGTTTTACAGCCGAGCATTTAAAGGAGGTCTCTTTTGGACAGTTTGAGGGCAGGCAAATAGAAAAGTACCATGCATATTTTGAAAACGATGAAGAGAAGTGTGTTAAAAATCCTCCCGGAGGGGAAAACTATACCGATGTGCAAAAAAGAGTTATGGAATTTCTCTACTCACTTGAAGCGCGCTACGACAACAAACACATTCTTCTTATTTCTCACGACACGCCACTCTACATGCTCGGCGCCGGTGTAGAGGGGATGAGCGGGAAACGAGCGTTTTCACAAAAAGAAGAGAAAGGTTTTACTTTTATTAAAAATGCAGAGTTTCGCACACTTTCTTTCACCCCGCTTCCGCATAACACTCGCTCGTTTGAAATAGATCTCCACCGTCCTTATATTGATAAGATTCTTTTACGTTGTTCGTGTGGTGGAGAGATGGAGCGTATAAAAGAAGTGTTTGATTGTTGGTTTGAATCAGGCTCTATGCCTTATGCACGATTCCATTATCCGTTTGAAAATAAAAAACAATTCAATAATAACTTTCCTGCAGACTTTATCGCAGAAGGATTAGACCAAACACGTGGTTGGTTTTACAATATGTTTGTTCTCTCTGTCGGACTTTTCGGCGTTTCTCCATTTAAGAACGTTATTGTTAATGGTCTTATTTTAGCAGAGGATGGGCAAAAAATGAGCAAACGGCTTAAGAACTATCCTGAGTCAAAATATATTTTAAATAAGTATGGCGCTGATGCACTCCGCTTATATTTATTAAGTTCTCCTGTAGTGCGCGGGGAGAACCTTCATTTTTCAGAGAAAGGGGTTCGTGAAGTACAAAATAAAGTTATAACAAGGCTTCGTAATGTTTACTCTTTCTATGAACTCTACAGAGAATACGAGGATGACGCTTCAAAAAAGCAGATGTTTATAAAAAGAAGCGGACATGTTTTGGATGAGTGGATTTTAGTTCGCCTTAATGAACTTAAAGAACGAGTTGGAGAGAACCTCGAGAGCTATGAGCTTGATAAAGCAATACGCCCCTTTCTCTTATTTATTGAAGATCTTTCTGTCTGGTATTTGCGCCGCTCTCGCGAGCGCTTTAAGGGCGAAGATGTGGAGGATAAAAAAGCAGCGCTGGGGACGACTCGTTTTGTGCTTCTTGAAAGCGCAAAATTACTTGCACCGTTTGCACCATTTGTCGCAGAAGAGATTTACCAGCGTCTTCGTGATGACTTTGGTAAACGAAACACATGTGAAAGTGTTCATCTTGAGCGCTGGCCCAAGAGCACTTCACACATTCCGGTATGGCCCAATCCTATGGCACTTTTCCACCGCATCTTTAAGACACACAAAGACCTCAATGTGCTCCGAGCAATGGAGGATGTCCGCGAGATTGTTTCTCTTGCACTTGAAGCGCGCTCCTTTGCCGGCGTTAAGGTTCGCCAGCCACTCAAGACGCTTTTTGTGAAAAAGAAGTATGGAAACATAAGCGCCAATGAGAATCTTGTAGCACTTATTTGCGATGAGGTTAATATAAAAGAGGTTATCTTTAATTCTGAAAAAGAGGAAGAGATTCTCCTGGATCTTACTATTACGGAATCATTGCGAAGAGAAGGAATATTGCGCGAGCTTATCCGTTGTATTCAGGATTTGCGGAAGAAAAAGAATCTTAATCCAAAAGAAAAGGCCTCTCTTTCTATCAAAACCGACAAGAAAGGAAAAGAGCTTATCGGTGCGCATGTCGCTCTCCTTAAGGAAGTGGCGGAGCTTGATGAAATATCTTATGATGACGCGCGCGAAGGCGAGGAGGTTGTCATTGATGGAATCTCGTTTACATTCAGACTCTAAAACAATGTCGTATCATATTTACAAGACCAAAGGGATTGTGATAGACGAGCATGAACGCAGTGAAGCGAACAAGGCACTTTATCTTTTAACCCACGAGTTTGGGCTTGTACTTGCAACAGCGCAAAGTGTGCGCGCTCTGAAATCAAAACTTCGCTACGCATTGCAGGTTTTTTCCTATTCAGACATTGACCTTGTTAAGGGCAAGAGTGGGTGGCGAGTGGTAAATGCGCACTACAAAGAAAACTTCTTAAACAGACTCTCGGGTGAGGAGGCATATGAAAAAAGGTGTACCGTCGGGCGCATCACGGGGCTTGTGCGAAGGCTTGTGAAAGGAGAAGAGCAAAACGAGAAACTTTTCATCGAGGTGGTAAACATTCTCTCATTTATCAGAGATACTGAACTTTCAGAAAAGAAACTTTTTTCTGCTGAAGTTATTGCGGTGATGCGCATTTTAAATCTCTTAGGATATTGGGGTGAGCATGAGGAGCTTGCCTCGCTTTTAAAAGAAGAAGGACTTGAGCGATATGACCTTGACGAGGTCTTTGCCCTGAAACCTCTCGCGATACGAGAGATAAATAAGTCATTGCGGGAGACACAGTTGTAAGAATGCTAAATACCAAAGCTCAAATGTCAAACCCAATTTTAAGTAAGAATGACAAATATCCCCAGTACTATATCTTTGCTTCGCGAAACTAAGTACAGGGCACGCAAAGTCAAAATGCAAAATCAAGCCACAAGCATCAAACCACAAATCTCCTAGAACAAAATTCACTTCGGTTAACCGAAGTGAGGTACTGGGTGTAATGAATCAACAATACTCTAATATTCTACGTGTTCGTCTGACACACTAAAGAATCCTTGCTTTAAAGCAAGGATTCTTTAGTGTGTCTTGAGGTGTTTATTCGCTTTCAGGCACTTGGTGCAGATAAGTTTCTTAGTACCATCAGCAAAGGTCGCCTTTTGCAGGTTTACTTGTCGCCTTCGTTTTCCTGTCGGATTGAATTTCGTAGCACGAATACGGTTGCTGTAGCCGCCTCCGACAAGTGAGCTTTTATTACATAAGGGGCATTGTTTAGCCATAGTTTAGTTAGTAGGTGGTAGTAAGTAGTTTTTTTTGTTTGCCGACTATCATCTACAGACTCGCATATGGTATCATAAAAACCATAATTTGCAATAAAGTGCAGTTCTTATTTTATTATGGATCCACTTAGTTTTATCGTCGTTATCATTCTTCTCATACTCTCGGTTATGGCCCATGAACTTGCTCATGGGTATGCCGCTGAAAGCTTGGGCGACCCTACGGCACGCCTTGCCGGACGGCTCACGCTTAACCCCTTTGCTCACCTTGATGTGGTAGGCTCTTTTATCGTGCCGGTACTAACCTTTTTTGGTGGCTTTATTATCGGCTGGGCGAAACCGGTTCCTTATAATCCATACAATTTGCGACATGCGCGTTGGGGTGAGGCATTTGTGGCAGGGGCGGGGCCCCTTACTAATATTTTTCTTGCGCTCTTCTTTGCACTCCTTATCCGGTTTAATGTTTTCTCCGGCATTTTTTCGGTGATAGACCAAAATCTTATTATTCTTATTGTCTACATCAACGTTATCCTTGCTGTTATCAATCTTATCCCCATCCCCCCCATTGATGGCTCAAAAATTCTCTCTGCGCTCTTACCCCTTCACCTTAAACAACACTTCTTCCATTTTGAGACGATGATTCAAAATACAGGATTTTTAGGAATCCTCGTTATTTTGTTCCTCATCCTTTTTGTTTTTGGCAACGTTATCTTTACGGGAATTCTTTCACTGACAGGATTGCTCACGGGGCTTTCATTTCTTGAAGTTGTAACCGCAGTCACAAGCTTTTTTTAGAAAAACCCGTGGGGGGATTTGCAATTTTAGAGAAAACATAGTATCGTAGCCACTACATTAGTCATTAGCCATGAGGGTTTAGCCACGAGGAAATATTTGTGGTCACGAGTCCTTAATCGCTAGTGGCTAATTTCTAGGTAGTTATGGCAACCATTAACCAATTAACCAAAAAAGGAAGAAAGAAAACGGAGAAAAAGATAAAGGCCGTGGGTCTTCGTCGTGGCTTTAACGCGAAGCGAAACAAGCCAACCTATTATCCTTCTCCCTTCAAGCGCGGTGTCTGTGTGAAAGTCACCACAACCACGCCTCGCAAGCCAAACTCTGCCATTAGAAAGATTGCCCGAGTTCGTCTCACTAACGGGATGGAAGTAACTGCGTATATCCCCGGGATGGGACACGGTTTACAAGAGCACTCAGTTGTCTTGCTTCGTGGTGGCAAGGTGAAGGACATTGGTGTCCGCTATACGGTGGTGCGTGGCGTACTTGATGCGACAGGCGTTGAAGGACGCAAACAAGGGCGCAGTAAGTATGGCTCCAAAAAACCAAAAGATAATGCATAATAACCCAAGCATCTAGCATCCAGCATATATATGGCTCGTCATCCGTTAAAAAAGAAAAATATCATCTCTCCAGACCATAAGTATAACTCCATAAAGGTGGAGAAATTCATTAACTACATTATGGAAGATGGAAAAAAAGAAATTGCACGAAAGATTGTGTACAAGGCCTTTGATGTTATCCAAAAAGAGACAAAAACGGATACTCCTTTAGAGATTTTTGATAAAGCGCTTAAAAATGTCGGCCCGCTTACGGAAGTTCGCTCTCGCAGGATTGGTGGTGCCAACTACACCGTTCCTCGAGACGTTCGTGCGGAACGCCGTTTAACACTTGCAATGCGCTGGATTCTGCAAGCCGCAAGGGCGGGCAAAGGAAGGGCGATGTATCTTTCTCTTGGAGAGGAGCTTATCGCAGCAAGTAACAATGAAGGCGAGGCGGTTACGAAGAGAATTAATACGCATAAGATGGCAGAGGCTAACAAGGCATTTGCTCATTTCGCTTGGTAAGGTTTTATAAAATCTTACTAAGCGAAATAATTCCAAATTTGAAATTTGGAATTTACTTTTTAAGAATAAACAATAATCATGGCAGATAATTCAGCATTAAAAAAAGTAAGAAACTTCGGTATCGTCGCGCATGTTGATGCCGGCAAGACAACCACCTCAGAGCGGGTTCTTTTTTATACTGGAATGAGCCATAAAATCGGCGAAGTGCACGAAGGTGAAACAATCACCGACTGGATGGAGCAAGAGCGTGAGCGCGGTATCACTATTACCGCCGCCGCCATTACGTGTTTTTGGACACCAACGTATGCTCGTATGGATGAATCACGCGTTGCACAATCCTCAAGTAAAGACGATGACCTCAAATATCGTTTTAACATTATTGACACACCCGGCCACATTGATTTTACCTCAGAGGTGAAGCGCTCTATGCGGGTTTTAGACGGCGCAGTTGTTGTGTTTGATGGAGTTGCCGGTGTTGAGCCGCAGTCAGAAACAAACTGGCGCTATGCCGAAGAAGCACACGTACCACGGCTTTGTTTTATTAACAAACTAGACCGTATCGGCGCAAATTTTGAAAAATCATACGCAAGTATTCTTGATAGGCTTTCAAAAGATGCAATTCGCATTCAACTGCCTATTGGTGAAGAAGAAAAACATGAAGGTGTTGTTGACCTTCTAACTCAGAAGGCATATTTCTTTGAGGGTCATATGGGCATGGAGGTACGAGAAGGTGAGATTCCTGAGAACCTAAAAGCTGAAGCAGAAAAATATCACGGAGAACTTGTTGAAAAAATAGTTGAGAATGATGAAGAGGCAATGAATGCATATTTTGAAGGAAGGGAGGTTCCTCTTGAAAAGCTTAAAGAACTTCTTCGAAAAGCTGTTGTTGCTAACGATGTGTTTCCAGTTTTATGCGGGAGTGCTCTTAAAAACAAGGGTGTGCAGAAGGTTCTTGATGCAGTTGTTGATTTTCTCCCTTCACCACTTGATGTACCACCGGCAAAAGGAGTTGATCCAAAAACAGGAGAAGAAATTACTCGTCTCGCCTCTGACGAGGAGTCGTTCTCTGCATTGGTTTTCAAACTTCAGACAGACCCTTTTGTAGGACAACTTTCATTTTTTAGAGTTTACTCCGGGACAGTAAATGCTGGTTCGTATGTTTATAATGCAATTACTGAAAAAAAAGAGAGAGTGGGACGTATCGTTCGTTTGCAGGCAGACAAACGGGCAGAGGTGGAAGAGGTTCATACAGGAGAGATTGCCGCAATGGTTGGTATGAAGGATGCGAAAATCGGGCATACGCTCTGTGATGAAGGGAACCCCATCATTCTTGAGGAGATGACCTTTCCCGTCCCCGTTGTCTCTATTCGTATTGAGCCAAAAACAAAAGCAGACCAAGAGAAGATGGGCCTCGCACTTTCCAAACTTGCTGATGAAGACCCAACGTTTAAAGTTTTAAGCGACCCTGAAACCCTTGAGACTGTGATATCAGGGATGGGGGAACTTCATTTGGATATTATTGTTGACCGTATGAAGCGCGAATTTGGCGTGGAAGCTGATGTTGGGAAGCCTCAAGTTGCCTATCGAGAGACGATTACCAAAGAGGCAACCTCTGAAATTAAATACATTAAACAGTCCGGTGGGCGCGGTCAGTATGGTCACGTTAAAATTAATGTGAAACCACTCGGAGAGGTAGAAGAGGGTGCAAAACTTCCTAAAAATGTTAAACGGGAAGAGGGGTTTGAGTTTGTTAATAGCATTAAAGGTGGTGTTATCCCGCAAGAGTTTATTCCTGCCGTTGAAAAAGGTTTGAAGGAAGGAATGTCTCGTGGTGTAGTTGCAGGATATTCTTTGACCGATGTTTCCGTTGACCTGTATGATGGTTCATATCATGATGTTGACTCGTCCGAGATTGCCTTTAAAATTGCTGCCTCACAGGCACTGCAAGATGCCGCTAAAAAGGCAGGTCCCGTCTTGCTTGAGCCAGTGATGAGAGTTGAGGTGGTAACACCGGAAGAGTTTATGGGTGACATTAACGGGAATCTCAACTCGCGTCGTGGACACATTGAAGAGATGAATGAGCGTGGCGTCATGCAAGCTATCCGTGCAAAGGTGCCACTCTCCGAAATGTTTGGCTACATTACAACGCTCCGTTCTATGACTGAGGGTCGTGCAACCTTCGTGATGGAATTTGATAGCTACCAGATTGTGCCAAAAAATGTTGCTGATGAGATTGTGGCGACCCGAACATAACTATGAACAGAGGTAGTTTCTTGACTCTTTTTTCTTGTTTGCTATAGTGGGAGGACCGTACCAAGCGGGATATTTTTTCTGTGAGGTGCGTTTATTATTAATTTAAAGTAGGTAATTGTTAGAGGATGCCCCCTCGTTAAAGAGCGAGTCTCGTGGGCCACCCTTTGACAATTATTAAACAAAAAATATGGCTGAAGTATTTACACGAGAGAAGCCACACGTAAACGTCGGTACGATTGGTCACGTTGACCACGGGAAGACGACACTTACCGCGGCCATTCTCCACGGTCTCAACCTTGCCGGTAAAAAGGTTAAAATGCGTGACGTAAGTCAGATTGACGCTGCTCCTGAAGAGAGAGAGCGCGGTATTACCATTGCGCTTTCTCACAATGAGTATGAAACTGACGCGCGACACTACGCGCACATTGATGCGCCGGGGCACGCCGATTACATTAAGAACATGATTACTGGTGCAGCGCAGATGGACGGCGCGGTGTTGGTTGTTGCCGCAACTGACGGCGTGATGCCACAAACGCGCGAGCATATTCTTCTTGCGAAGCAGGTTGGTGTTCCTAAGATTATCGTTTTTCTTAACAAGGTGGACATGGTTGATGACCCGGATCTTATTGACTTGGTTGAAGAAGAGGTGCGAGACCTTCTCAACAAATATGAATTTAATGGCAAAGAAGCTCCTGTTATCCGGGGCTCAGCGTTGAAGGCACTTGAGGCGAAAACTGTTGATGATGAGGCAATAAAGCCAATTCTTGAACTTGCAGATGCGCTTGATAGCTACATCCCGCTTCCTGAGCGAGACTTAGATAAACCGTTCTTAATGCCTATTGAAGATATTTTCTCAATTGAAGGGCGTGGAACTGTTTGCACAGGACGTATTGAGCGAGGGCAAGTTAAAGTTGGTGAAGAGATTGAGATTGTCGGCATTAAAGATACCACCAAGACAACTGTTACAGGGATTGAAATGTTTAACCGCCAATTACAAGAAGGACAAGCGGGTGACAATGCCGGCATTCTTCTTCGTGGAACCAAGAAAGAGGACATTACTCGCGGGCAGGTGCTTGCAGCGCCAGGGTCCGTGACGCCACACACTGAATTTGAAGCAGAAGTGTATATTCTCTCAAAAGAGGAAGGTGGCCGACACACGCCATTCTTTACCGGCTACAAGCCACAGTTCTACATTCGAACAACTGATGTGACCGGTGAGGCAGCTTTGCCGGAAGGCGTAAAGATGGTTATGCCGGGCGACACCATTACCTTTAAAGTAAAGCTTATTGTGCCAGTTGCGCTTGAGGAGCAACAGCGTTTTGCTATCCGTGAGGGTGGTAAGACAGTTGGTGCTGGTGTGGTAACAAAGATTATCGCGTAAGAAACATTTCTCTATGCCTGCCAAAGCAACAAAAAAAGCAACAACAAAAAAGAGTGCTCCTGCCAAAGGCACAGCCACAAAGAGCACAACCACAAAGGGCACAGCAAAAAAAGTTGCACCTAAAAAAGCTGTGCGCAAGAGTAAGAAAGAGGCGGCGGCAAGTGAGGTGCAAAAGTTGCGCATTAAGGTGCAGGCATACGAGAGTAAGATTCTTGACGCAAGCGTAAAGCAAATTATTGATACTGCATTGCGTTACGACGCCCACATTAGCGGACCGGTTCCTATCCCTACGGATATTAAAAAGTACACGGTAAACCGCTCAACGTTTATCTTTAAGGATGCGCGAGAGCAGTTTGAAATGAGGACTCACAAGCGTTTGATTGATATTATAAATCCTTCGGGACAAGTTATTGAAGCGCTTACCAATCTTGATCTTCCTTCTGGGGTGAGCATTGATGTTAAGATGATGTAGTTTTATAGAGAGACTACCGGCAGGCATAGGCAATGCCCTTGAGGGCATCCTATAGACTACTATGAAATTTTTACTTGCAACCAAACAGAATATGACGCAATACTTCACGGAAAACGGTGAGGTTTTTCCTGCAACCATTCTCTCTGCGGGGCCTGCTGTTGTCACGCAAGTAAAGACTAAGGAAAAGGATGGGTATGAGAGCGTGCAAATCGGTTTTGGTGAGAGACCTGAAAAGAATATTAACAAGGCACAGAGAGGACATATGCAAAAAGAAGGGGGCAAGCTCTTTAGATATCTGCGCGAATTCAGACTCCCTGAAAGTCTTGATGGATCAGTTTATAAAATCGGTGATGTGCTCAAAGTATCTCTTTTTGAAGCTGGTGACGCACTTTGTGCGAGTGGAATAACAAAAGGGAAGGGTTTTCAAGGTGTAGTGAAGCGACACGGCTTTCATGGAGGCCCGCGAAGTCATGGACAAAAACATTCAGAACGAGAGCCGGGTTCTATTGGGGCTACTGGTCCGCAGAGAGTATTTAAGGGTGTGAGAATGGCAGGGCGTATGGGTAGCAATCGCGTGAGTGTAAAAGGTCTTCATGTCTTGTCGGTTGATGAGGAAAATAACAGACTTATTGTTTCGGGTTCGCTTCCCGGTAAAAGAGGAACACTTATTGAGCTACGAAGCTAAAATAAGATATTCTTATGCGAATGCATGCACCCGGACGCCTCGGGAGAAAGTAATACGAATATAACAATGAAAGAAAACGTATACAATCAAAAAGGAGAGAAAAAAGGAACGGTTGAACTACCGGAGAGTATTTTCTGTCTCCCATGGAACGGTGATCTGGTGCATCAAGTACTTTTTTCTATGTTTACGAATGCGCGCATCCCGCTTGCCTCTACGAAAGGTCGTAGTGATGTTCGCGGTGGAGGAAGGAAGCCGTGGAGGCAGAAGGGGACGGGTCGCGCGCGGCATGGCTCTCGCCGTTCGCCTCTCTGGCGCGGTGGAGGTGTCACCTTTGGGCCAGGCGGTGAGAATTTTGTACGAAAGATAAATCGTAAAATGAGAAGAAAGGCGCTCTTTGTACTTCTTTCTCGCAGATTGAAAGAGAACAATCTTCTTTTTGTAGAGGCACTTTCTTTTAAAAAGCCACAAACGGGAGAGGCAAAAGCATTGATAGAAACGTTGAGTAAAATCTCTGGCTTTGAAGAGATGGCTACTAAGAAAAATAATGCACTCTGTGTGTATGTGCCCGAATACAACGAAGCGGTTTTAAAAAGTTTTCGCAACTTTGGCAATGTATGTGTTCAAGATTACACAAGGATGAATCCGCTTGATGTAGCGCGATATAAGTATAGTATTGTGGTTGACCCTCACTTGGCGATTGCATTTTTAGAAAGCAAGCAAGAGCGCTCAATAAGTGAAAAAAGTAAAGAAAATGAAAAGACGGCGGTAGGGAAGGATAAATAATTATTGACCACTACTGATTAAGATTATGGCCTTATTTGATTCATTTAAAAAAAGAAAAAAGAAAGAGGAAGTTCCTCTTTCTGCGCCGACTCCTTCAGAAAAGAAGGCTTCTGCCATTGTGTCTTCACCTAAAAAAACTGCACAAAAAAGTGCACAAAAGAAAGAGGCCGCACTTACTCCGGGAAGTGCGCGGATTGACCAAGGAGCAAAGGGAGGAGAGCGTTACGCGGGTATTCTTCTTAAGCCACGCATTACTGAAAAGTCGTCCCTTGCCGCCGGAGAACGCGCCTACACCTTTCAAGTACATCCTGATGCAACGAAGAGCATGGTGAAAAAGGCGATAGAGGAAGTGTATAAACTACACCCTGTGAAGGTTAATATAATTGTCTCAAAACCTAAAAAAATTCGCGTTCGTGGAAGAGTGGGCACCAAGAGTGGCAGGAAGCAAGCGATTGTGTATTTAAAGAAAGGAGATAAGATAGAATTTGTGTAAAATATACCAAGATACGAATGACACGAATAGATTAATTTATTTATAATGAAGAAACTTAAGCCAACAACACCAGGGAGTAGAGGAACGATAATGGTATCGTATCGGAATCTTTTGACTGCCAAAAAACCACACAAAGCACTTACTTCCGGCGGCAAGCGCGCGGTGGGTCGCTCAAGCTCAGGACGCATTACCACGCGGCATAAGGGAGGAGGACACAAAAGGCTTTTCCGTGACATTGATTTTCGTTTTGAGAAAAAGAATATTCCTGCTCTCGTGGAGAGTATTGAGTATGACCCAAATCGTTCCGGGTTTATTGCCCTTGTCCTTTATAAGGATGGGGAACGACGCTATGTCCTTGCACACTCAAAAATGAAAGTTGGCGATGAGATTATTATCTCGGAGGATGCGCCACAACGTGCGGGAAACAGAACACACCTCGCGCGTATTCCTGTTGGATTTTTTGTATATAATGTTGAAGCACAGCCAGATGGCGGGGCAAAGCTTGGAAGAAGCGCAGGGAGTTCAATTGAGGTTGTTGCGCAAGACGCCGGAAAGACACACCTTAAGATGCCGTCAGGCGAGGTGCGTAAGGTTTCAGACAGAGGGTGGGCTTCTCTTGGCATCGTATCAAACGAAGAGCACAAGCTTCGTAATTTAGGAAAGGCAGGACGCTCTCGTTGGCTTGGGATTCGGCCTACGGTTCGCGGTAGTGCAATGAGCCCTGTTGACCACCCTCATGGTGGTGGTGAGGGTCGTCAAGGGATTGGTCTTCGTCGCGTTAAAAACGTATTTGGTCGCGCAGTTGGTGGTATCAAGACGCGAAAGAGTAAAAAATATTCAGATTCATTTATTGTCCGCCGGCGTAAAAATGCACGCCAGAAAAGGCGATAAAAAGCATCAAAATAACAAAAACGCCTCATTTCAGGCAGAAATGAGGCGTTTTTGTTTGTGTCATGTCATACTTCAGAAGTGTAACATAGAGAGGGGTTAGCCCTCACACCATTCATCACGATGCGCTCTGCGCGTTGCTGTGGCAACTTCGTGATGAATGGTGTGGGGGGGTTGACAGAATACTCAGTTTGTGTATAATCTAGGGCAGGAGGATTGAGCAGTACCTCAAAAAAACCGGTTCTCGCGGAGTCCTCTGTGAGAACTTAAATCCATCCTTTTATATAATAAAAGGGGAAGAAAAATGGGAAAAAAAGAAGATGAATCCTTAGCAGAAGCTAAGGAGAAATTCTGGGCGGAACACCCTTCGTTGGGTGTGGACGTCCGAACAGGGCTTCTCGAGAGCAGGGAAACTGCGATCGAAAGTCGGCACGACGGCCCCCGCGGCCATCATTACCAAAACTGCGAGGTTGGTAAGCAACACTAACCTCGCAAACATCTAAAGAGCGTCGACTTCGGTCAGACGCTCTTTTCTTTTTTCTATAAATTTAAAACACCACAATCCCGTTTGCGGGATTGTGGTGTTTTTTGTGGGCGCTAAGGGACTCGGTCACGAGTTACTAATTCGCTCCGCTCATAAGTACTCTCGACCCCGACTCGCTGACAAGTCTCGCTCCGCTCGCTTGTATACCAGCTCCGTCTTTCGAGCCCCCTATCACCCAATAAACAAAATCGTCCAGCCTTACAGACTGGACTCATTTGTTTTTGGTGGGCGCTAAGGGACTCGGTCACGAGTTACTAATTCGCTCCGCTCATAAGTACTCTCGACCCCGACTCGCTGACAAGTCTCGCTCCGCTCGCTTGTATACCAGCTCCGTCTTTCGAGCCCCCTATCACCCAATAAACAAAATCGTCCAGCCTTACAGACTGGACTCATTTGTTTTTGGTGGTGAATTGCTAACCTTTGCTCGAACCCATTTCGCACGCGCGGAGCGCGTGGTGGCTCGAAACTAACTCGTACGCTCGGAGTGTGTGGTGATTCTGCGCCTCGGTCGCGCTCGTACCTCGCGCGCATCAAAACCAACATTTCCTTACCTTTCAAAAAAACGGCGGGGGGTGAAGGGGGGAGCCGCAAAAAAGTTGAAAGGAAATGTTGGTTTTGCTTCCGCCGCTTCA
>JBBDJW010000012.1:0-78546 GCA_040879685.1 Minisyncoccota bacterium
CAAGCGCTTTTTTCTTTGCCCTTACTACTCTGCCTTTGGCCAAAAATCTTGTTGATCGCTGATGCACTTTTAAAGTGCACAAACAATATAACAATCTCATCCCGCCAAGGCGGGATGAGATTAATGTGAAAGGAGTAGTAGTTTGTTTTGTAGTTTATTACACGTAGTACCTTTTTTATATTAAAGCGCTTGTGGATGTGTCCCCACGATACACCCCCAAGCGCTTTTTTCTTTGGTATAACCTTACTCCTCAATAATCCCCTCTTCTCTTAACCAAAAATCTCTCGCTCATCGCTGATGCACCTTTAAACTTCCCCAAATTTTACTTACTTACCGGAACATAGCAATACATATTGACAAAAAGCAAGCAATAGATAGACTTTAGTTGGAGATTGCGTTGGCAATTCCGCTAACAAAGTCTACCAGCACCTTCAAAACAGTAAGGAGTAGCTTATGAATACTGTACTTTCTCTGCCCACACGTGGGCAGAACGAAGTCTTCACACCGATTGAGGATATACTGGCTTACGAGCACCCAGCGCTCGTCGTGAGGATCACAGAGAAGCTCGGTCTCTCCGAAGAGAAGTCCAAACAACTCTTCGAAGATACAAAACGGTTTCTTTACCTCTGCGCCATAAGTGAGAAGACGATCTCCCCCAACGAAGTCTTGGACTTTGGTTGGCATGAGTTCATTCTCTTTATGCGCGACTACGAAAACTTCTGCAAGAAGTGCTTCGGTCGCACCATCTATCACCGACCTCGCCATCCCGATGATCCGCCGACAAACGGCGAAGGTGGTCGCCGCGCTCTTGCGCTTGCCCACGAGATCTTTGGTGAAGAGCTGTCGGAAAACTGGCAGTACCCTCGCCTAGAGATAGCTAGTGATGATCCGTGTGGTGACCACTGTGGATGCGGGGCAGCGTGCAACGACGATTAAGTTCTTTTTTGGTATGCCTAGAACGAGGAGTTCATCTTTTTGATGGCCTCCTCGTTTATTTTTCAATAAAAGGAATTATTGTTTCTTCAAATAATTTTTTAGATATAAGTCTATGTCCTTTTCCTTCTAAAATAGCGGTTTTGTGGTTTTTATTATTTTTAGAAAGTATCTTATCAAAATCTTTTGCTTGCTCAACATCGATTTGTTCGTCTTGATCTCCATGAATTATTAGTATTGGATTTTGAATTTTATCAACTTGTTTTACCGCTGATCTAATATCAAAATCTTCTTGATTAGTTCCTGCTTCATTTTCAATATTTTGTTTTTTTCTTTGATCAGACGTTGATTTATATTCTCTTTCTATATCATAACAACCGGGTGAAGAAATAACATGACTAAATAACTTTGGCTCTAAAATAGAAGTTAAAATAGCTAATGTTCCTCCTCTTGATGAACCCATAAGTATAAACTTGTTTTCATAATTATTTTCTTTTTTCCATAATTTAAGAGATTGAACTAATCTTCTTACGGATTCTGGACCAGAATAGTCCCTCTCTCCAAGTGTTTTACTAAATCCTAATGTCGATGGCATTAATGCAGTATATCCTCTATCTATTATATATTGAGAAGTAATCCTTAGAGTTTCCCATCCGCCGGTAGTTTTTGGACCAAACTGCATTCCATGCAGTGCAACAATTACACCCTTCGACTCTTTGGAGCCATCTTTTAATTCTAAAATTTCAGATTGGTTACCTTGTTTTTGATTAAAAATATAATGAGTTAATTGTGCCGACAATTTTATTGGATCCATGTTTAAAGTTTAATTATTATTAATAAATAGTAACATCTATTACTAAAGAAAAAAGTGTATCAAATCCAGTTTGGTATGAGTTCATTTTATTTATACACGACTATATTAAAAAGGAGATTATCGAAATTTGATAATCTCCTTTTGAAGCTTAATCTTGTTTCACCTCCTTTCTTTGATGGTAATCTGTATTTGTTCAAGGAACCTGTGCAAGCGAACACGAATTTGCGTCTCGGGGATGGCAAAAGTGGACACAGGCATGATCTCTTCTCTTGTGGCAAGAACGGATACCGCCCTCTTAATAGTTTCCACAACTGCGTCTTTGCCTACCTCTTTCTCGACGATAAAAGCATTCTCACCATCTACAAGAAGTTTATCATAGAGCGGTTTTGATGCTACTTCAGAGGTAGTAATAACGGGCCGTCCGCACGACACCACCTCAAGCGGTATTGATGGTTGGTGGAAGGTAATCTTGAAGCGATTCTCAAGAAAGAGAATCGCGTCGCAAGACCGAATGAAATCTGGAATGTGCCAGTGCGGAATGAAATCATTCACTTCCACCATGTCTTCAAGACCGAGTTCCCGAATCTGATAGAGATAACGCGAAAGATCTTTACCACCCCAATGAGCCTTAAGTTTAATATTTAATCCATCACGTTTCAGAATAGCCAGAGCATCAAGCAACACTCCAGTTCCTTTTGTTTCTCCAGTTTTACCATAAACACCCAAAACGACAGGGTCTTGAATAGTGCATGGGGTCGGAAAAAACAATTCTGAACGCAATTTGGTGGAGAATGAGTCAACTAAACGCTCTTTTGGAACATCAAGATCCAAAAAGCGATCATGATGCGATTGTCTCGTCATGATGAAAGTAGCGTTTCGCAAGACCTGACGATGGATCATCTGCAGACCCGAAGTGAGCATTAGTCGCCCTATGTCACTTCCAGCATGTCGGAAAATGTATGGGATGCCGGAAATCTCCGAAAGAAGATATGCGACGACTCCATACGGCTCGAGATAGTGAGCCCAAATGATGTCTGGTCTTTCAGATTCCAGTACTTCAAGCCCGCGACTAAGGAGCTTAGAAACTGAGGGGTTGACCTGAGGTACGAACACATGCTTTCTATCGCTGTTTGTGGAAATCACCTTGACAGAGTCAGAGGTAAAGAAACCGGTGAGCAGTTGCCTATCCTTGTTAGTCATATTCATTCGGTACTCACCTTCCACTTCCTCAGCGTTTGTGAGAACACAAACATGGTGGCCCATTTTTGAAAGTAATTGTGCGGTCCAATAACACTCTGCACTTACGCCACCTTGAATAGGCGGATATTTGCAGATCATTAAGATCTTCATAATCTACTCCTTGCTGTTTTGAAGGGACTAGTAGACTTTGTTGGCGGAATTGCCAACGTAATCTCCAGCTACAGTCTATCTACTGCTTGCTTTTTGTCAATATGTGTTGCCATGTTCCGGTGAGCGGATAAAATTTGAGGAAGTTTAAAGTGCACAAGCAACAAACACCAATCTCATCCCGCCCTGGCGGGATGAGATTGGTGTGGTGAAGTGGTGTCGCTTGTCCGTTTACTTGAATCTCTTTTTTATACAGTGCCCCCACGAGGAATCGAACCTCGATTTCGGGTTCCGCAAACCCGTGTTCTATCCGTTAAACTATGGGGACGTTGTAAACACATTTACTATAACAGGTCTTTGGTTTTTTTCATAAAAACCAAAGACCTGTTGATAAAGAAACCCTCACAAAACCCTTGGAGAAATAATAACTATCCTATAAAACTAAAACCCCCTCACGGGGGTTTTAGTTTTATGAGAGTTTATTAATTTCTGCGGTGAGCCTTGATTTCTTGCGTGAGGCGGTATTTTTTTTAATCACTCCTCGTCTTGCCGCTTTGTCTATTGCTTTATAAGCCGCAGGAAGTTTCTTAAGTGCCTCGTCTTTCATCTTCTCTTTAAGTACATCTCGTACTCCGCGAACAGCCTGCTTCATCGCCTTCTTTCTTCGCTCATTAAAGACTCTCTTTTTAAGAGAGGCGCGGTGGGCTTTTTTTGCTCCTCTGGTAATTGCCATAAACTAATTAATGATTGGTAGTTTGGTAGTTGGTAGACAAGGAGATGTTCTACTTTTTATATCTTGGCTACGGGAGTAAGGGTAGCAAAAAAACATGTTTTCTGCAAGAGCGGTTGGTGCTTTCTCTCATTTCAAGGGGGGCTAAAAATAAGGTATGATGAGCATATGATACGAAACCTTTCGGGTACTATTACAGAGCTGGAAGAAAATCATTTGGTATTGGATGTTAATGGTGTTGGCTATCTTGTCTTTGTTCCCCAACTCATCCTCGCCTCTCTCTCATTAGAGAGCGAAGTCTCCCTCTCTACACATTTGGCAGTCCGAGAGACTTCTATGGAGTTGTACGGGTTTTCCTCAAAGGACGAGCTTGCTTTTTTTGAGATGCTTTTGGGCGTATCTGGTGTCGGTCCCAAGTCTGCGCTCTCCATTGTTAATCTTGCGCCTGTTCCTGAGCTGATCTCAGCAATCGCCGCGGGAGATAGTGTCTATCTTACTAAGGTCTCGGGCGTCGGGCGTCGTAGTGCCGCAAAAATTATTGTTGAGCTTAAAGAAAAACTGGAGCACCATAAGGAGCGAGAGGATAGTAAAACACAAGATGCATCGGACACGCTTGCCGCCCTCTTGGCGTTAGGCTATACCATAAAAGAGGCACGCGAGGCTCTGCGAGAGACAAATGATGTCGCCCTTAATACAAGCGAGCGAATAAGAGAAGCCCTTCGTTATCTCTCACATTCATAACATGCTTGAAAAAATAAAAACGGTTATTCCTCAAAATATTCTTGCACGCGTACGCCCTTTGTATCACTATACGCTCTCGTTGCTCTCTGCAACTTTTTATCTTTTCCCTTCACGAAAAATATTTGTTATTGGTGTAACAGGAACTAAAGGAAAAACGAGTACTGTTGAGCTCATAGGCTCAATTCTTGAGAGAGCAGGATATAAAATCGCCCTTTCCAACACCGTTCGTTTTAAAGTGTGCGGGCTCTCAGAGAATAATCGTCTCAAGATGACCATGCCCGGAAGATTTTTTCTGCAACGATTTTTAAGAAAAGCCGTCTCTTCAGGTTGTGATTATGTAATTCTTGAAATGACATCAGAAGGAGTGAAGCAGTTTCGTCACAAGTTTATCTCCTTGAACGCACTTGTTTTCACCAACCTTTCTCCCGAGCACATAGAATCGCACGGCTCGTACGAAAAATATCGCGATGCAAAATTAAAAATAGCACAAGGGTTAGAGAATTCTTCTAAAAAAAGAAAGCTTATCGTTGCGAACAACGACGATAAAGAGGGGCCTAGGTTCTTGTCTCTTGCTATTGAAGAAAAATATCCATTTTCGCTTGCTGATGTAAAGCCATTCACACTCAAAAAAGAAGGACTTTCTTTTACCTTGAAAAATCGCTTGGTTTCTTCACACCTCTCCGGTGAGTTTAATCTCTATAATATTCTTGCTGCAGTTACACTCGCCAAAGCGCTACGAATCGGTGAGGAGGTAATTGTAGAGGCGATAGAAAATTTTTCTGGTATACCCGGGCGGATGCAAAAAATTGATGAGGGACAAGACTTTACTGTTGTTGTTGATTATGCACACACTGCTGACTCTCTCTCGAAGGTATATGAGGTATTCGGTACTTCACAAAAAATTTGTGTTCTTGGAGGAACGGGGGGCGGAAGAGACGTTTGGAAACGAGAGAAGATGGGTGCCGTAGCAAATGCTCACTGTTCGCATATTGTTCTCACTGATGAGGACCCGTATGACGAGGACCCGCGCGCCATTGTTGAGCATATAAAAAAAGGGGTCGCTCGCAAGGAAATTGTTGAGGTTATTATGGATAGACGCGAGGCTATTCGAGAGGCACTCTCCCATGCAAAGAGAGGTGATACTGTTTTAATTACCGGCAAAGGAACTGATGCGTATATCATGGGTCCGCAAGGAAGCAAGCTTCCATGGAGTGATGCAGAGGTCGTTAAGGAAGAGCTCCGCGCGCTCTCAGAGAAAAGAAGTGGTTGGTAGAAGAGCTTTAATCGTGTAATGTGTAGAATATGGGATTACTAAAATGGGTTATTGGAATGTTCATCCTCTTTGGTGTTTTTTGGTTTATGGTGGGAGGAACAGAGACTCTACAGCGACCCTTCCTGCAACCGCCGGCGCCTTTAAGCTCGGGTGAACAATACGGTCCACAAATCCAAGGGGTGACCATCGGTGTCCCTGGAGGAAATGAGAGTGAGGTTGGTATTGATGAGAGAGGAAGTGACGAAGAGGTGGACGAAACAGTTTCTCTTTTTACAGGAAGAGTTTCTTTTAGTGGCCGCGCCCGTGCAACAGAAGAAGATCCTGACCGAGAATATCTCATCATAAAAGCATCTACAAATAACCTTGGGCCGGTCAATATAAGTAATTGGAGTATAAGAAGCGCCATCACAGGCAAAGGTGTCCCCACCTTGGGTACAGGGACTCGGCTTTACTACTCCGGCCGAATAGCGGGGCAAGGAGCTATCTTTCTTGAGCCGGGTGAAACAGCGGTTGTAGCAACAGGGCAGTCTCCTGTCGGTACCTCTTTCAAACTTAACATCTGCTCCGGTTATCTTGAACAATTTCAAGACTTCTCCCCTGCAATACGTAAACAGTGTCCACGAGCATTTGATGAAGAGCCGGACACAGGCTTGGGAGGACTTAAAGACCCTTGCCTTAATTATTTAGAGGACATCCGGCGATGTGAAATCATTATTACTCCCCCACTTACTCTTAGTAATGAATGTCGAGTATTTATTGCTGAAAATCTTAACTACAACTCATGTATAGACAACCATCGTAATGAGGAAACCTTTTTCCTTCCTGAATGGAGAATTTTTTTGAGACGAAGTGATGAGTTGTGGAAGGGTGGACGAGAAACAATTCTACTTATTGATAATACAGGAAAAACAGTTGACTCGCTTTCTTATTAAATATTAAGAATTCGGAAGAGAGCAATACCGAGGGCTACTGAAACATTAAGTGATTCTTTCTCTCCCTTCATGGGTATCTCTGCCATAACATCACACAAAGAAAGGAGCTCGGAAGAAAGCCCCTCTACCTCACTTCCTAAAACAAAAACCGGGATTTTATCTTCCGGGATTTTTATCTCTCTGTAATCAAGTGCCCTTTCATCTTGTTCAAGAGCAATAATAAAATACTCTTTTTGATGCAGTGCGTTAAGAAGTGCTACAACATCCTCCTTGTTCTCCCAAGCAAGCGACTCCTCTGCCCCCAATGCAACTTTTGCAATATCTTTTCTTTTTCTCCCAAAACGATCCTGTGGACACGGAGTGTACCCTGTAAGATATAATTTTGATACACCAGCCGCATCTGCGGTGCGAAAGAGAGAGCCAACGTTATGGGTACTTCGTATGTTATGGGCAATGAGAATTGTCTCTTGTTTTTTCATCGTCCCCATACTATGCCATGGTTCCTTTAAATACTAAAATCGGTTCAGCTGGCCTAATTTAGAGGTATTTCTCTTTTGCACTAAGAAAAACCTCTCTCGTCCATTATATATTTATGTATAAATATATAATGGATAGAAAGTTAGCTCTCTTTAGAGTTAGAAGATTCTTTCTCAGTGTTTAAGTTAATTGTTTAAATATCCACACCTATATAGTACGTATCACATAAGTTAACAGACTCTACCTTTAGAGATTGAGTATAGCGAGGTGGTGCGGTTCAAATGAAAATTCAAGGCTCATAATTTGACAAATATAGGGATTTATGTATAATAAAAATCAGCAAGTTTTGAACTTTAAATGAGCCTTAAAAATTATCCAAAGGACGTTTCGATTTTTATCCTAAACGATTTTTGTCTAATTTTTAGCTCTCAATCAATAAGGAGTGAGCATGAATATAGAAATAGACGAGAAGGGGAGATTGTATATTACTCCTTGCTTACACAAGGTCACCGCCAATAAAGTAGGCTTCTTTTTGAGGAGCTTTTATAATTTTGCCCATATGGCAAAACATGCTTCACGCATAGAGTTTGCGTGTAGAGAAAACATCCCTGCCTTTTGGTTTTTTAAAAGAAGTTTTTGGTGCCCTTGGGCCGAGAGTGTTATTGGCACTCAAACATTCCCCCCTCAAACAAACGAGTGGGCGGGAAGGGTCCAACACTTATCTGAGCAGAGGCTAAAGGCCTCCATAGTAGATGCTGGGCGCTACCGCCGTGAGGCTGTTATCCTTGAGGTTGCTCGCCCACCTCTTGTGGGGCGCTTGTGGGAGATATATGTAAGGCTCTCAAGCCAACGTATTTGAGTGTCAAAAGAGCACCCGTACCTTATAAGCTATACAGCTCTTATAAGGTACGGGTTTTTTGTTTTATCGTTGTCGTATTATATTTTTTAAAGTTTTTTGTTATAGTTGAAGAGCCTTTGAGTTCTTGTCTTTTTCCATCTATAACTTAGCAGGCATCGCACAAAAAGTCCTTTTACTATATTAATTCTTAAAAATGGTTATAGTGTCCGCCCATAGCTCAGCTGGTAGAGCAGCGGCCTTTTAAGCCGATGGTCCCAGGTTCGAGTCCTGGTGGGCGGACACTGTAACTGTTTTATACGAGGCATATGCCACAGGTGCTCTTTAAACCAATGGTTGCGGCTCGCCTAAACGAACTTGGGGTGAGTGGAATTTAAATCATGCCAAGTAAATTACTTATCCACACCTTTGCTTGTAAGGTGGCTACACACTTCTTATAATAAGACTAGATTGGATATTTACTTCTGTTGAAAGACCTCGCGTCGGTTAGATGCAAAAGAATCGTTTCAAACAGAAAAAAATAACTATTGCTCTTTCAAAAAGTTCGTCCGTTCCTTTCTTAGGAATCTTTGTTTGCGACCTCTGTTGCAAACGTAAAAGGTCACAACGCTTTTTGTTCTCTTACCTCTATTTTTCAAAAAGCCATTGTGGCCTTTTTTATTGGAAAATTTTTAAAGAGAGAGAATAATTCTCTCAAGTCCTACTGAGAGTTCTTCTTTTCCTTTTCGGGCATTATGATACGCGTCCAGAAGAAGGGAGGATAACCCTAAAGCCTCCTGCAAAGAATAGTGTTTTAGAAACCCTTCTGTTTTCTGCAACACAAAAGGATTAAGTCCTAATGTTTTTGTACTAACGGCCCCTTCTTTTGCCTGTGCAACAAGAGAAAGAATCTTCGCTTGCCAGAAAAGCGTACTGTATATCTGCTCGTCCCCCATACCCGCGCCACATGCGCGCTGGAGAGCAATCCAAGCATTTTTTTTATTTCGTTTTCCAACGGCGTCAGTGAGGGAAAAAATAGAAAAATCCTTTTCTATTTTAGACTCCTCATCTTCAAGAAAAAATGTTTTCGTCGCCTGTTCTTGTAGTTTTTCTTTCAGCTTTAAAGAGAGGTGTTCTTCTTTAATGATAAAGTGCGTGCGAGATGAGGCAATGTCTGAAAGACGCTCTATAATATATGTCTCGTTTTCTTTATTGTGCAACACGCCGTCTAAAACCACAAACCGCTCTTTCCCAAAAAGCTCTTGCGAGACGATACATTCATCACAAAGGTCTGCTGAAAAATCATCCAATGAATAAGAGGAGAGAGACGCGCCACCATACCCCCCAACACATTGGGCAAGTGTTGCATTTACTTTTCTAAAATCCTTTCCGGTAATTATATACAACATAAGAATTACAACTCTCCCCAATTTTTTCCTGTTGAGACATCAACAACAAGTGGTACCGATGCACTAACCACTTTTTCCATTACCTTTCTAATTAAGGGCACAATTTCTTCCTCTTTTTCTTTTTTGATTTCATACACAAGCTCGTCGTGTACTTGAAACAAAAGGAATGCGTCCTCGTCAAAGGCGTGTTCTTTTAGGACATCATCAACCTTTTTAATCGCAAGTTTTATAATGTCTCCTGTTGCGCTTCCTTGAATGGGGGCGTTTAATGCCATTCGCTCTGCCGCCGCACGAATAAAGGGGATGCTTGATGAAAGTCCCTTAACATACCTCCTTCTGCCAAAAAGTGTTTCCGTGTATCCTTTTTTATGCGCCTCTCTTTTTATTGTTTCAATATAGGATGCAACGCCGGGAAACTCGTCAAAATAACTGTCATAAAATTTCTGTGCCTCCTCCCGACTTCCTCCTAGTGCCCTTTTTAAGCTCGTAACTCCCATTCCGTAGAGAATCCCAAAATTTATAACTTTTGCCTTACGGCGCATATCCTTTGTAACCTTCTCCGGTGAAACTCCAAAAACTTCCGCCGCAACCGCCTCATGAAAATCTTTCCCCTTATTAAAAATTCTGATGAGATCTTTATCTTTAGCTAAAATAGCAAGAATGCGAAATTCAATTTGTGAGTAATCAAAGGACGCAAGCAAAAACCCCCGACGAGCAACAAAGGCACTTCGTATCTCTTTACCATAGGCTCCGCGAACGGGGATATTTTGAATATTAGGGTCAGCAGAGGCCATTCTTCCTGTTGTCGTGCCCGACTGAATAAGCGTTGGATGTAGCGCCCCGGTTTCATCAAGCATCTCCGGAACATTATCTATATAAGTACTCAGAAGCTTTTGAATTTCACGATACGCAAGAATTTCCTCTATAAGAGGATGCTCGTCACGAAGCTTTACAAGTTCTGACTCGCGCGTTGAGATAACGCCCCCCGGTGTTTTGCGCAGTCCTTTTGTCGGAAGATTCATTTTTACAAACAACACTTCACTTAATTGTTGCGACGAATTTATGTTAAACTCGTCTCCCGCGTATTTGTATATTGTTTTTGTAGAGGCATCAAGTTTTTTATGATAGTCCCGAGAGAGTTTCTTAAGCATATCCTTATTAACAAGTATTCCCCTCTTTTTCGCCTTTTTTAAAATTGGTATGATAGGTTCTTCTATTTCAGAGAACACTTTTTCAAGTTTTCTTTTTTTAAGTTGTGCAAAAATATGATTTTTTGCCTTTTCAAAATCTTCTTCTCCAGCAAATTGCAGAATATCATCATATGATGGATTAGTAATATCAGAGCTTACGAGCCAGAGGGCAAGAGCTGTTTTTTCTATCTCTTCTTCTCCTGCTGGTTCTTTTTGCTCTTTCACTGCTTCTTTTTCATCTCCAAAAAAAGAGAGGGCTCGCATGGTTAGTGTTCGAAAGCTAAGGTCTTTAAAAATTTTTTTTATTTCAGAAACAGAGATGCCCTCTTTCCACCCCACCTTAGGAAGAGAGAAAGAAACGGGGACCTCTTTATGAATCGTTGCAAGCGCTTTGGAAAAAAGGGCCTCCTCTTCTCCTTCTTTAAGAAGATTTATAATTCGTTTTGTTATCCCCGCTTTCGTAAAAACTTCTTCATCTTTTTTTAATGTTTTATATATTTTTTCTATCGTGCCAAATTTTTGAATGAGTGTTACGGCTGTTTTCTCCCCAATTCCTTTTATCCCGATGATATTATCCGAAGGATCTCCGCGAAGCCCTTTATAATCAATAAGGAGTTTCGGGCCTATTCCAAACCGCTCTTTAACGGCTTTTTCATCATATAAAATGGTGTCATTAATTCCCTTTTTTAATGTGTACACTTGAACCTTTTTACCGTCCACGAGTTGCATTGTGTCCATATCGCCTGATGCGATAACGATTTCAAGTTTTCCTTCTTTTTGCTCTTTTTTTGTCTGCTCAACAATCGTTCCAAGCAAATCGTCTGCTTCATACGATTCTTTTTCATACACAGGAATATTAAATGCTTTAAAAATATCTCTAGAACGCTCTATTTGTGAGATAAGCTCATTGTCTGTTTTTACACGCGTTGCTTTATATTCTTCATATACCTCGTGACGAAAAGTTGGCTCGGCAAGATCATAACACGCGACCATGTAGTCAGGTTTGAGCTCTCCTGCAATCTTTATAAGCATTGCTGAGAGACCATAGAGTGCACCTGTTGGCTCACCTCTACTTGAAGTAAAAGAGGGAAGCGCGTGGTAGGCGCGGTGAAGGATGGCGTGTGCGTCTAAAAGCACAAGGCGTTCCGGTTTTTTGCTTTTTGTTTTTTGTGTTGTACTCATGTAAATGTAATCGTGCGTGTCGTTTCGTCTGTGTAGGAAAATGTAATCTCTGTGATGCCGTGAGGAAGAATTTCAGAGACACGGTCTGCCCATTCTATAAAAATAAGATTGTGTGGGTCGTTTATGAGTGTTTCCCATCCGAGTGTTTTGAGCTCCTCGCCCGACTCCAACCGATACGCATCAATGTGTATAAAGTGCCTGAAGGGCCCTTTTGGAATTTTATAAATTCGCTCTATCACAAACGTGGGGCTTATAATCGTCGCTTGTATACCGAGCTCTTTTGCAACGCTCTGCACAAACGTGGTCTTCCCCGCACCTAAATCTCCAACAAGGGCAAAAATGCGTGCGCGCTTCTTTTTTTCTTGGAGTTCTTCATCTACAAATTCGCGTGCGATTCCCTGCGTTTGTTCTAAGCTTTGTGATGTCTTTTCCATAACGTCTTTCTATTGTACCACCAGAGCTCTGGCAAATAAAAAGCCCCACACCGTCCTTGTTGGTGTAGGGCTTGTCTTGCCGATACCTTAGTATCGGCGATAACGTCCTTGGCGAGCAGTCCAGTCCAACTGCTCGGTGGTGGAGAGAGGAATCCATTCCCGCTCTCCACTGGGGAGTTGGCATACCGCATAGGTCCGGCGATATGCTTTGCGAGCGTCCTCCGTATCCCACTCGGTCCGCAAGATATCCCTGCAGACCACTTCCATGTAACGAGGAGCACACCTCCCTTGGTGGCTATAGTACCGCCCCGGCGCATCTCTGTTACGCCTTCGGCAGTCTTCCACCCTCATGGCAGAAAAGCGCCTCAAATGCGCCCGGTCAGTGTACTTCTGGCTGACCGGTGTATATTGCACAAGAACTCCATCTCCGTTGAGGCCCTCGTACGTGGACCCCTCCATGCCGTTCCACGCGTCGTGGACGGCAAAAGAGATGTCTCGATCGGTGACATACATCCCACCACCGAGTCCGACACGAGCAAGTGAAGAACACCCTCCTAAAAAAATAAGGAGGGAGACGACTGCGATTTTAATGTTCATAATGACCTCCTCGGTCATAGTTGATTCTGCTCGCATTGTAGCAGATTTTATATAGTTTGTCAAGCAAAAATACCCCCTAAGGGGCTTAAAAATAGGCTGTTTTCTCATAAAACCCCTTATTCCTTGAAGGAGTGGGGGGTTTTATGAATTCTGCTCTCCCACCTGCGCACCTCCGAGGTGCGCAGGTGGAGGGTGTGCGGAAGAGATTCTTCTTGTCTGGGGAAAAGGTGTCTAAAAGCTGGTGATAAAGTGTGTGTATCTCTACCTCCCAAACAACACCATTTAAAAATGTAAAGAACAATATTGTATTTCACACATAAACGGGCTAGTATGATGATAAAGATGATCCGTTTTGATGAGGAACAACAAAATAAAAAACTTCAAGAACTTCGCCTTGCGGAACAAGAAAACCTCGCTCGTCTTTTAAGTGAAAAGTATGATGTTCCTTATATTGATCTCTCTGCCGCCTCAATTAATACAGATGCACTGCGCCTTATAGAAGAAGACCGAGCGCGAGAAGCGCAGGTAGCTCTTTTTGATATGTCGGGTAAAAAAATCTCTTTTGCCGCCCTTTCTCCCAAAAAAGAAACAACAAAAGAACTCGTCGCGGAACTTATAAAAAAAGGATATGCTCCCTTGGTATATGTAGCCTCGGAAAAAAGTCTAGAGCGAGCATGGGAGCGCTACACAGAGGTTTCTTACTCAACACAAACAGAGGCAGGTGTTTTAGACATTGGGGGAGAACAAGTTGCACGGTATAAAGAGAAGATCACCGACCTCAAAAGTTTTCTTGGTCTCCTTAATGAAGTCTTGGGAGGAAAAGATCGGTACCTCACCACCTCTCTTCTGGAACTCTTAGTAGCAGGCGCACTTGCAACAAAAGCCTCTGACATACACCTTGAACCAAAAGAAAATAGTGTGAAAATCCGCCTACGACTTGATGGTATTTTGACCGATCTTGTTTCACTAGAAAATAAGACATATAAACTTTTAAACTCTCGTATAAAGCTCCTTTCTGGACTTCTTATTAATGTTCGTAATGTGGCACAAGATGGCCGTTTCAGTATTAAATTTGAAGATTTGGAGATAGAGGTTCGTACTTCAGTGGTACCTGGAGCGTATGGAGAATCTATTGTCCTTCGCGTTCTCAATCCTGATGCTATTTCCGTATCTCTCACTGAATTGGGTATTAGAAAAAATCTTCTTAATTTTTTGCTTAAGGAAATTAAAAGACCAAATGGAATGATTTTAAACACAGGACCAACGGGGTCAGGAAAAACAACCACGCTGTATGCTTTTTTGAAACACATTAGCACCCCTGAAATAAAGATCATTACCATTGAAAATCCAATTGAATATCACCTCCCCGGCATCACCCAAACACAAACAGATGAAAAATCAGGTTATACCTTCTTGAAGGGGCTTCGCAGTGCATTACGGCAAGATCCTGATGTTATTATGGTTGGTGAAATTCGTGATGCAGAAACAGCAAAAACCGCTGTGAACGCCTCGCTCACTGGACACTTTGTTTTTTCTACCCTACATACCAATACTGCAGCAGGTGCAGTGCCTCGCTTAATAGACCTTGAGGTTAATCCAAAAATAATAGGTTCTTCTCTCTCGGCGGCACTTGCACAAAGGCTTGTGCGAAGACTTTGTAAAAAATGCAAAAAAGAGGTACAACCAAGTAAGGAGGAGAGGGGACTTCTCGAACGCATTATGGAGACATTCCCCGAGAACGAACGCCGAGAGGTGGGGAGTATGTTTACTCCCGAGGGATGTAGTCTGTGTAATAACACCGGTTTTAAAGGAAGAGTTGGAATTTATGAGATTGTTGTGGTTGATGAGAAGATAGAAAATGTTGCGACACAAAATCCGAGCGAGCGAGCGATTAAGGAAATTGCGCAGGGTCAGGGTTTTCTTGATATGAAGCAAGATGGGATTATAAAGGTTTTAGAGGGAGTTACCTCCCTCGCGGAAATCGCTCGGGTGGTTGATTTAGAAGAAGGATTAAAAAGTTCTTAAACAAAAAAACCCCGCCTTACGGGGAAAGTTAGAGGTCTAAATCTCTAGGCAATCCTTTCAATGCAACGAGAGAAAGGCAGCTATTATACCAAGGAGTATGCTCAGCACTCCCGCCGTAAAGGCGGACACCATGCATGCCCTCGTATGATACCTAAAAACCAAAAGGGCTTGATTGCCTAGAGATTTAGCTCTCCAACCAGCGTTCTACACGCACAAAAAGTTTATCATATAAAATTTAAAATGTCAAGCACCACCCCAAAACTGCCCGAGAATGATATCTCTCTTGATACTGCCCTGCGTCCACACAACTGGGAAGAGTATGTTGGACAAAAAAGGATAAAAGATAACCTTACTATTCTTTTGCGTGCGGCACAAGAGCGAAACCATTCCCCCGAGCACGTTTTGTTTTATGGGCCGCCAGGGCTTGGTAAAACAACACTTGCTCATCTCATTGCAAAAGAGTGTGATGCGGGGATTAAGGTAACTTCAGGGCCTGCTATTTCAAAAATTGGTGATCTTGCCTCTCTTCTCACCAACCTCTCTGCAGGAGATGTTTTATTTATTGACGAGATTCACCGGTTGGGTAAACAAGTTGAAGAAGTTCTCTATCCCGCAATGGAATCCGGAGTGCTTGATATTATTATTGGCAAAGGACCCTCTGCACGAAGTATACAATTAGAACTTCCTGCTTTTACCTTAGTTGCGGCAACAACCCGTATCGCGCTTCTCTCTTCTCCACTTCGCTCAAGGTTTGGAGGCGGCATATTTCGTCTTGAATATTACTCTCCGGAAGAAATTGGAGAAATTATTAAGCGCTCAGCATCTTTACTTTCTGTGGTTATTGATAAAGATGGGGTGGAAGAAATCGCCAGAAGAAGTCGTTTTACACCACGCACTGCAAACTACCTCTTAAAGCGGTGTCGTGACTTCGCCCAAGTAAATCGTGGCCCTCTTGATAAGAAAACAATCCGTGGGGCATTAGCTCTCTTAGAAATTGATGAGCTAGGGCTTCATGGAGGAGATCGGCACCTTTTACTTTCTCTTATTGAAAAATTTAGCGGTGGGCCGGTTGGCTTAAACACCCTCTCTACCCTTCTCTCAGAAGAAGAATCTACCATCGCCGAGGTGAACGAGCCCTACCTTATCCAGATCGGCCTTCTCGAGAGAACAAAACAAGGTCGTGTAGTCACTGATGCAGCATACAAGCATTTAGGTGTTCCGGGTAAACGTAAACAACAAAACAAACTCCTGTAGTCATAGAGCACAAACAAGAAACTCTCATTCCAAAGCTCAAATGATAATAAAGTGTTACATGTTAAAGCCCTAATATTAAAAGAATTGAATTATTTGAATTTTGAACTTACTTTGGCATTTTAGATTTTGACCTTCTTACTCGTACCCTCTAATCTTATAACCAAACACTCAGTATCCTAACAGCCGAAATAACTATGTCAGGACACAATAAGTGGTCAAAAATTAAACACCCCAGTACAACAACTGCGTTGTGTACGGGGCGAGACTCAGTGTTATTATAATAAGAAACTAGTATATCTTTCTATGTCAGGACACAATAAATGGTCAAAAATTAAACACAAAAAAGCGAGTGAGGATAGTAAGAAAAGTAAGGAATTTTCACGTCTTGCACAACTCATTTCTATTGAGGCACGAAACGCTAACGGGAATGAGAGTGCGCCCGCCCTTCGTAAGGCAATGGAACGGGCTCGTGCAATTAATATGCCATCCTCAAATATAAAACGGGCTGTAAGGAGGGGTTCTCTTGGAACAGGAGACGCTTTAGAGGAAGTTGTGTACGAGGCATATGGGCCAGGTGGGGTCGCAATGATAATTTTTGGTTTTACTGATAATAAAAATCGCTCTTGTGCGCAGATAAAAAACATTCTTACAAAACAAGGATTTGCTCTAGCAGAGCCTGGCTCTGCTACATGGGCCTTTGAAAAACAAACAGAGGGTTGGGAAGCAAAAACAAAAATCGCCATTAAGGAAGACGAGCAAGACACGTTACATACTCTTATTGAAATACTTCTTGAAGAAGATTTTGTAGATGAAGTTCACACTAACGCAGAGTAGTATATAAACCTGATTAGACATCATAGTTGCGAACACAAAAGATATGAGTATGCAGAAAAAAATACACCATTATAAAAATAATCAGGCAAGGAGCGATGTGCCATGCGCTTTCTCGCCCTACCTCTAACGGGATGAAAATTTTAGGAATAGATCCAGGATATGAAAGGCTTGGTGTTGCGCTTATTGAAAAGACAGGGCAAAAAGAAAAACTTGTAAGCTCTTCTTGTTTTACCACCAACAAAAAGACCCCTTTTGCGAAACGCCTACTTCACATTGGAAAACATATTAAAGAAATATTGGAGAAAGAACATCCTAATTTCATTGCTGTTGAGACACTTCTTTTCAACACCAACAAAAAAACTGCGATGGCGGTAAGTGAGGTCCGCGGCGTCATACTCTATGAGGCAGCTTGTGCGGGAGTAGAGATATGTGAATATACTCCTCCTGAGATAAAAATGGCGGTTACGGGCTATGGCCACTCGGAAAAAAAACAGGTGCAATTTATGGTTGGTAAAATCCTTTCTCTAAAAACAAGCCTTATGATTGATGACGAGTGTGACGCCATCGCGGTGGCACTTACTTGTGCCGCGCACCAAAGAGGTCCTTTCTAAATAATAAGACGAACAAAGCGAGTTTTGCCAAGCTTAAGTGTGGCAGTTGCAGAGAAGGGTCTTGCAAGAGAGGTGATTCTTTCCCCATCAACATATATTCCTCCTGCACGAGCGAGGCGCTGCAACTCTGTTTTTGACGCAATAAGATTTTTTTCCTTGAGCCTCTCCACAATATCAAGAAGAGTGTCTCCTTTAGAAATTGAAATCTCAATAGGGGTCTCGGGGGTAATTTTTTTTTGGAAAACAGCAATAAAGTTTTCTTGTGCCCTCTCTGCCTCCTTCTCTCCATGATAAAGTGCCACAATTTCTCGTGCGAGCCGCATTTTTGTATCCCGCGGGTTCTTATTTTTGCCCATAAGACTTTTTTCAATCTCTTCAATCTCCTCATTAGGGGTGAAGGTACAGAGCTCAAAATATTCAACCATGAGCTCATCGGGGATAGACATAACCTTTCCATACATATCTTCAGGAGCATCGGTGATTGCTATATAGTTATCCAGACTTTTACTCATTTTTTCTCTACCCCCCGTCCCCGTGAGAATCTCCATGGACATAACAGCTTGTGGTTCTTCGTTGTTTGCGTGCATTACATCTCTTCCTACAAGCATATTAAATGTTTGGTCGGTTCCCCCTATCTCAAGATCACAACTTCCATAAATTTTATACAGTATATGGGAATCAATCCCTTGAAAGACGGGGTAGAGCATTTCACTCATAGAGAGCTCACTCCCTTTTTTAATTCTCTCTTGAAACATATCACGTTGAATGAGCCGTCCATGGGTGATGTGTTTGAGGGTCCAAAGGAGATTCACTACTGAAACACTCGTAATATTTTTTTTCTGGAGTGCCTTTTTCTGCATGCGCGACTCATCAAACGCGAGCGCTCTTCCTTCTATGGACTGAGGGTTTATGGGGACATCAATTGTCTCACTCCCTTTTTGTACGGTAAGGGTAATTTTATAATCCTTAGGGAGGGTGATGTCAAAGGGTGAGGTGAACCAATCCGAATTCCTAATCCACGAAAAAACCTCTTCATCGGTGCGGAGAATTTTTTTAATCTGGTCTAAATATGTCTCCATGTTTTTTTCAACTTCCTCTTGATTAACTTCAGGGCGTGTTTTATCCTTTCCTGATGGATCTCCAATGCTCGCGGTGAAGTCGCCCACAAGAAAAACCACCTTGCACCCAAGGTCTTGAAGGGCACGCATTTTATGGAGTATTACCGCATGACCAAGGTGAATATCGGGGCGTGTGGGGTCAACGCCAAGCTTTATAATAATATCTTTGGTATATTCTCCTTGTGTTTTCTTAAGGAGTTTTTGCCGAAAGGCGTCGTCAGGGTCTATAAACTCAGAAACCCCACGTGAAAGGATTTCGTTTATTTTATTCTCGGAGATGGTTACCATAGGTAGAATATAACACACACACACACCTTTGTCTTTATATAACGCCCCTCTTAATAGTTGCTTTACGGGCCGTGTTTGTGTTGTTGTGTGAGAGTGTATAAAATAAAGTTATTGCAATGAATATAGTATCTAAAAATATCGGGTCTATTAAATTCATCTTTTTGTTGGTCATTTCTTTAGGAATTTTTATTTCCGGAGGTGTCTTATTGTGGGTCTCTAGTTTTGAGGTTCCCGACCTTAAAACATTTGATGAGAGAAAAATAAACCAATCAACAAAAATTTATGACCGAACAGGAGAGGTTCTTCTTTATGATATACATAAAGACATCCAACGCACCGTCATTCCTTTTGACATAATGTCGCGACATATCAAGAATGCAACGGTAGCTATTGAGGATGCTGAGTTTTATGAGCACCGCGGTATAAAAATTAGTGCAATTTTTAGGGCCATTCTTGTAAACTTAAGTGCCGGAGAATACTCACAAGGAGGGTCCACTATTACCCAACAAGTGGTGAAAAACTCACTCCTCACCACAGAGAAAACCATCACACGAAAACTTAAGGAGTGGTTCCTTGCTCTAAAGCTTGAAAAAGTAGCTACAAAAAAAGAAATACTTGAGCTTTACCTTAACGAGGCCCCTTATGGGGGAAATGTTTATGGGGTGGAAAAGGCAAGTAATGTGTTTTTTGCAAAGAGTGCCCAAAGCCTCTCTTTGGCAGAGGCCGCTTATTTGGCCGCCATTCCTCAGGCGCCAACTTTTTACTCGCCCTATGGCAATAATGTCCACAAGCTTGAGGAGAGACAAAATTTAGTTTTAGAGAGAATGTTGGGGTTAGGATTCATAACACAAGAAGAATACCAATCTTCCTCACAGGAGGAGGTTGTTTTTCAGCCACGCTCAACACTTGGTATCCGCGCGCCACATTTTGTTTTTTTTGTAACAGAGCTTCTAGAAAGGAGGTATGGTAAAGACGCAATTGAAAATGGTGGTTTGAAAATTATCACCACTTTAGACTGGAATCTTCAAGAAAAAGCGGAGAATATTGTTTTTGAATATACAAAAGAAAACATTGAAAAATATAATGCTCATAACGCAGGACTTGTTGCAGTAGATCCGCAAACAGGGCACATTTTGGTTATGGTTGGCTCTCGGGATTATTTTAGTAAGGATATTGATGGAAACTTCAATGTTACCATAAACCCCAACAGGCAGCCTGGTTCGGCATTTAAGCCCTTTGTATATGCAACGGCTTTTGAAAAAGGATACACCCCTGAGACGGTTGTTTTTGATTTGCAAACACAGTTTAATGTTGGTTGTGATAGTGATGGAGTGCCACTTTATGAAAGTGTTGATGAGGAAGAGTGTTACACACCAGTTAATTATGATGAAATCTATCGCGGACCCATAACCTTGCGAGACGCCCTTGCTCAATCAGTTAATGTTCCGGCCATAAAAACTCTCTACCTCGCTGGCTTAAGAGACTCTCTTTCAACCGCACAAAAAATGGGTGTTTCTAGTTTAGGTGACCCTGGTCGTTATGGACTTACTCTTGTCTTAGGGGGCGGGGAAACATCCCTTCTTGATATGACAAGCGCATATTCCGTCTTTGCAAATGATGGTATAAAAAATTTAACAACACCCCTTTTAAGGGTTGAAACATTTGATGGTATTGTTTTGGAAGAGTTTGGAAAACAGGAAGAGAGGGTGATCTCTCAGCGTGTTGCGCGGGTGATCTCTAACATTCTTTCTGATAATGTGGCGCGGACACCCGCGTTTGGAAACAGGTCTTATTTGTATTTTGATGATGCTGATGTCGCCGCTAAAACTGGAACAACAAACGACTATCGTGATGCTTGGATTGTTGGTTATACACCAACAATCTCAGCAGGAGCGTGGGCAGGGAACAACGACAACTCCCCTATGGAAAAACGGGTTGCTGGATTTATTATTGCGCCACTTTGGAATGCCTTTATGAAAGAGGCAATAGCGTATCTCCCACAAAAAACATTCAAAACCCCAAGTTTTGAGGATTTAAGTTTCTTAAAACCCGTACTTCGTGGAGAGTGGTTGGGGGGTGAGTCATATTATATAGACACCATCTCTGGAAAGTTAGCAACAGAACATACTCCAGAAGAAACGAGAAGTGAGAGGTTTGTACCTAACGTACACTCTATTTTATATTGGGTGGACAAAAACAACCCTCGTGGAGCGGCCCCAGAGGCCCCAGAAAAAGACTCTCAATTTGCTCTTTGGGAGGGGCCGGTAAGGGTGTGGGTTAAAAATCACAACATACAAGAGGGTGGTACTTTTTCTATACCCACCGAACATGATGACGTGCACAGACCAGAATACTCACCTCAGCTTACTATTTCCGGCTTACAAGAGGCTCCTTACAACAAAAACGAGCGGGTGAGTATACAAATATCCTCCATAGGAAAATATCCCTTAATAAAGGCAGATATGTATATCAACAATACGTATATTAATTCAGCAAAAAAAGGTCCTTTTATGTTCTCCTTCGTCCCAAAAGAAATTTCTATATTGGAAAAAACAAACACCATAACCATTGTTGGCTATGATGCTGTTTTAAACTCTGGAAAAGCGAGCTCTCAATTTATTGTTCAAGAAATATAGTTGGTTAAATAATATTTTCTATCTTTTTATTAATGGTGTGAATTTCCTCAAGGATATCTTTTTTGTGTAGAAAAACTTCATTTTTAACAATGGGTGTTGTTGTTATAAAAATATCTCTACCGCATATTTTTATATCCTCTCTTTTTATAATAACACCAAACTGTTCATGAAAAATTTTTATAAGAAGTTTTTTAAGTGCATTATGGGGTGGTGTGAAAAGAGTAAATTTTTTTAAATACTCATCTATTTTTTGAAAAGACATAGTGTGCCTAGGAGTTGAGGGGCATAATAAGATAGATAAAGTTTTCATCATGAACTCCCTTAATGATCATGGGCTGTGTTTCGTTATTCATCTTTAAAACCAAGCTATCTTTTTTAAGTGCAGAGAGGCAGTCGTTAATATACCTATGATTAAAGTTTACATAAATACCCTCACCCGATATTGATGCAGAGAGTGTTGTTTTGTTCTCTCCAAGGTCGCTGTTGTGAGAACTTATCTCAAACACCTTTTTAACAGGCTCAATGGTGATGGTAATTTTATTAAACTTATCGGAAAAAAGATTAGTAACTTTTAGTGCGTCAATAAAATCCTCTTTTAAAACAACCGCCTCGGTGGTAAATTCTTTTGGTATAATTTGTTTATAATCAGGAAAAACACCATCAACGAGCCGTGATGTTATATAAGTAGTATCAACCTGTAATGATATTTGGTTTTTATCAAAATTTATAAAAAGTTCTCCACCTTTATTGCTTAAAACCTTGCTAATTTCAATAATATTTTTAAAAGGAATTAGGAGGGAGAGGTTTTGTTTAATGTCTGATTTTAGGTCTATTTTTTTTTCAGCTAACCGAAATGAGTCTGTGGCAACAAAAATCAGTGTGTTTGCATTATTATAAATAAAAATACTTGAAATCTCTGGCTTAATGTCTGATGTGGCACTGCTGTAAGAAACAGAGTTTATTCCTAATAAAAAATCTTGTGTTGATATTTTTAAGCTGTCTTTATTGTTGATTTTAGGTAGTAAGGGAAAGTCTGTGTGTGGCTTTGTTTTTATGGTGGTTGTTGTGTTTTTTGTTGTGATTGATAGATTGTTGTTTTTAATAATTTTAAAATTTATAATAGTATCATGAATATTTGAGAGAAGGTTGGAAATAATGCCACAAGGAAGGGCAATTGAGCCTTCTTTTTTTGTTTTTATAGGAATGGTAATTTCAATCCCAACATCTAGGTTTGTTGACCTTATTTGTAGTGTGTCCCCCTTTGTGGTGATGAGAATAAAACCAAGGATATCCAAAGACAGGTTCTTTCCAACCATTCTTTCGGCGAGAGAAAGGGCTTCTTGTATTTTTTCTTTATTACATTCAAACTCCATAATAAATAAATAACTATTAACTATATGTTTATTATTATAAGGCTGTTGATAAGTGGATAAGTGTTTTAAATACTGTTTTTAAAGGAAGTTTTTAAAATATTTTTTCTAACAAAATGTTTATAGTTGAGGAATAATATGTTAATAACTTTTTACTTTTAATAAAACACTACTTTTTACACATATTATTAACTGAAAAATAAAAAGTTATTAACACACTTGCTCACAGCCTTTAATTAAAACATTGAACGAATCTGTTCTAATTCTTGTGAAAGAGAGCTATTTAATTCAAGGTCCTTTCTCACTTTTTCACAAGAGTGAATAACGGTTGTGTGGTCTCGCCCTCCTAATTTTTGTCCAATTGTTGGATAAGAAACACCAAAGTCTTCTCTTAGTAAAAACATAATAATTTGTCTCGGCTTAACCACCTCCCTTCTTCTTGTTTTTTGATAAATAAAATCTTTTTCAAGATTATAAAAATCAGTAACTATTTCAACAACATCTTCTGTTGAAATAGTTTTTCTATCTTTTTTGTTGTTTTTAACAATTGTGCGAATCTCATTTAGTGTTAAGTCTTTATTTTTTACCTGTGCTTGGCAGATAATTGCATTCAAAATCCCCTCCAACTCACGAACATTTCCCTTAAGCGACGACGCAACAAAGGAAATGGTTTCGTCAGGGAGGCTAAAACCAAGACTTTTTATTTTTGACCTCAAAATAGCGGCCCGAGACTCAAGGTCTGGTTCTGAAATATCAACAATCATTCCTTGGCTAAAACGAGATTTAAGGCGGTCTTCTATATCAGGGATATAGTTACAATGTTTATCTGATGAAAAAATAATTTGCTTATTATTATCATAAAGAGAGTTAAAGAGATGAAATAACTCATCTTGTGTTCCTTGTTTTCCTCCAAAAAACTGAATATCGTCCATAATGAAGACGTCGTATTTCCTGTACTTTTCTTTAAAGATACTGATTTTATTTACCTGAACAGAGTTAATGTAGTCCAAAAAGAATTTTTCAGAGGTTGTATAAAAAACCTTTTTTGAAGCGTGTTGTTTTTTTATTTCATTTCCAACCGCCTGAATAAGATGTGTCTTTCCAAGCCCTGTTGGTCCATGAATAAAAAGTGGGTTATATACCACGCCAGGATTTTTAATAATTGCCCGCGCGGCGGCATTAGCAAGTTCATTAAAGGGGCCAACAACAAAGGTTTCAAAAGAGTAACGAGAATTTAAATTATCATCCTTGTTTATATAAAGATCTTTTAAAGGCAACTCTATTGTGTTTTGTGTGTGTGGAAGGATTGTCGTGACCCGCTCCCCCACTAACTCCTCTCCTTTTGGAGTAATGATATATTCAACCCCACGGACATTCTCTTTTACCTCTCGTAATGATTTTAAAATAAATTTATGATATTTATTATAAAGCCACTCTTTAACAAAGCTATTAGGGACACTTATAAAAACAATTCCCTCCTCTTCCTTCACAATATTGGTGTTTTTAAACCACGTGGTGAAATTTGCTTTTGATACACTAAGCTCTATTTCAGAGAGGGCGGTATTCCAAAGTTGTTTTGTGTCATTCATGACGCTTGATATGGTTGGGTTATGTAGTTTTTAATTATAGCCACAGAACTCTATGTAGCAAAGTTTTTAAAACGGGGAATAGTGTGTTGATAATTTGTGTATAACTATCCTAGTAAAAATGATATTACTTTTCATTTTACCACAAAAAAATTTTTTAATTTTTGACAAAAAAAGTATTTTAGTGTAAATTACTATAATTATGTCAAAAACATACCAACCTAAAAAAGGAAAGAGAAAAAAGACCCACGGCTTTCTTGTCCGTCAAAGAACGTCTTCTGGGAAAAACACCATTCAAAAAAGAAGAAGAAAGGGGCGAGCAAAACTTACCACCGTCTAAAACATCCAAAAAAATCGGATGTTTTAGGTTTTTGGTGTAAACTATAAATATGTTGCCAAAAAAACATAAGGCGACCAGCGCACAAGTAGAGGCCCTTAAAAAAATACCACAAAAAAAAACACATCATTCACCCTCCTTTACTCTTCTTGTTTATAAAAAAAGAGACCAAAAAGAAGTCAGTACAATAACTTTTATTATTTCAAAAAAAATAGCCACCAAGGCGGTTTTGCGAAATAAATTAAAAAGAAGAGGGTATTCGGTGGCACAAGAATTGTTTTTCCGCATTCAAACAGGCTTTACATTGGTATTTTATTTTAAAAAAGAAAGTGTTCATAAAACACATAAAGAATTTTTCCTTGAAATACAAAAACTTTTAAAAGAAGCGCATGTTTTATAAAAAAAACAGAACAATAAAAAGTCTTTTTGTTTTTTACAAAAAATTTCTCTCTCCAGACGAAGGGTTTTTCCGCTTTCTCTTTAACCAAACAACGCCGGTTTGTGTTTTCTATCCCACATGCTCAGAGTATGTAAAACAATCTATTGAGAAAAAAGGATTATTTCAAGGACTTTACACAGGACTAAAAAGGGTTCTTCGATGTCATCCTTGGCAGAAGAGGCACATTGATCTCCCTTAATATATTTCTATGATTTCAAATATCTTTTTCACCACCCTTTACCAACCAATCTACAATAGTTTGGTTTTTTTGGTGTCCTTTATGCCGTTTTATGACATTGGGCTTGCGGTTGTTCTCCTTACTTTAGTTGTTAAATTTATACTCTTTCCTCTTGCACATAAAACAACAAAAACACAGGCCTCTATAAAAGTTTTTGAACCCGAAGTTCAAAGACTAAAAGAAGAATATAAAGAAGACAAGCAAGAGCAGTCGCGAAAGATTATGGAGTTGTATAAAAAACATGGAGTGAATCCATTTTCAGGTTGTCTCTTATTTCTTGTTCAATTCCCCATCATCATTGCTCTTTATTGGGTTTTTTGGAAGGGATTGGAGAATGGAATCAATACAGAACAACTTTATTCTTTTGTTATTGCTCCAGCAAAAATATCAACTGACTTTCTTGGCCTCATTGATATTTCCGGGAGAAGTTTTTTCCTTGCAGCACTTGCTGGCATTTCTCAGTATTTTCAAATTAAACTTTCAATGCCCTCCACTCTCCCCAAAAAAGAGGGAGCCCCCGCTTCTTTTAAAGAAGATTTTAAAAGAAGTTTCCAGCTTCAAATGCGCTACGGCCTTCCGGTTTTTGTTTTTTTTATTGCTTACACCATATCGGCCGTCATAGCCCTCTATTGGCTAACCTCAAACCTTTTTTCTATTGTGCACGAACTTTTTGTAAAAAGAAAAGTTACACAACTTTTATCAAACAAAGAAGAAGGAGTGGTATAATCTCTTACAATTTTTTAGCTTCTAGCTTGTTAGTTTACTGAGAAACCTCACTTGGAAGCTAAGTTTCCAAGTGAGGTTTCTCAGTGATAAACGGAGACATATCACAAGTTACGAAAACGGATTTTTGGGATACCTACACCCCATAATGCGCTATAGCGTATTATGGGGTGTAGGTACTTATGGTGATAAGCGATAAAATATTTCATACTATATATATTTCATACTATATACGTCCGAATACTTCCGAAGTGCAGAAGAGTTTGTAACTTTGTGAAAGTTACAAAATCCAACACGCCACCCGTCTGGCGTATTCAAAAAGGTCTAGGACAAAGCCCTTTTTTCTCATACTTGCCAACCATTAACCTACAATTTATAACAAACCTTACTATTTTTGTTTTCTACCATCTTCTAAAACACCAATTTTAATAATTTATATACCTAATATTCTTAAAGTTACTCGGACCACTAATAAAACATACCTTGGTTGCGTGAGGTCATTTTTTAGTGTAGGTTAGAAATACTTAAAGTGTGCGTATGGAGATGGACTTTATTAAAAAAACAATAGAATCTCTTTTAAACAAGCTTGCCGCTGATGCAAAACTTGAGAGCGCTTTTCCTCTTCATGGTGGTGAGATTACTAAGTTCTCTATTAAAACAAACGAACCCTTTCTTTTAATAGGCAGGGAAGGAAAAACATTGATGGCGATGAATCACCTTGTAAAGAAAATGTTTGAAAACGAAATAATCAACAAGGGATATAAACATATTAACTTTATTATTGATGTCAACGACTATCAAGAAAAAAGAATTGAGGAAATAAAAAACAAAGCAAACATTATTGCTGAACGGGCTCGTTTTTTTAAAAACAACGTAGAAATGTCGCCAATGAATCCTTATGAGCGGATGATTGCACATTCTATTTTTACCAACACCCCTGATATAGAAACAGAATCTGTTGGTAGAGGGAGAGAGCGGCGGGTTGTGGTAAAGTACATAGATACAACCTCTTCACCAGAAACGGTGTTGTAAAATCACATCTCTTTTACTTTTTTATCTTTTTACTAATCAACAAATCATCTATTCCAACTTCAGTCGCCATAGGGTACCGTCTTTTTTATTTTGAAACAACAAAAAGCGTTCCTCCACATCAAGCTCTAGATTAATTACATCAAAAGAATTGTTTAATGACTCTTGTGTTACTTGGGAAACAGAACCTCTTTCTACATCAAGTTGCCATATCTCATCACTAAAGGAGACTACCCCCCTATACCAATCATCAGGATATAATGCCTTCTCTGGCGCTTGCGGCACCGCACAAAATGCCCTCTGAGGGCTTACCCTGCTCCACACACACTTCTCCGGTAGTGTGGCAAGGGGGAAAACTAGACTGTTTCCGCTCTCTCTATTATAGGAGATGATTCTAGAGAGGGTTTGCCCACGCATCTCTCCATAGAGGATGTTTCGCCCATCAAAAGAGGGTTGTGTGGTAAGCCCGGGAATGTTGTTTAAAAGAGGCACGATTCGTTCATTTGATAGGGTGAGAAGAATGCTCTGCCCCAAAACACCATTTGATGGTTTTGTGGTAAGAATAATTTGATTTTCTGTAGGCCAACCAACCAACCACTCTTTAAATGGGTGAGCAAAAACCTGCTCCTTGTCTCCGTTCTTTATATTTAAAATTGTACCAATCACAATATCACCAAAAGATCTAAGAGAGAACACCTTATCTCGCTCTGGTGAAAGAGTAAGAGCCTCTATATTCTCTTCCAAAAATTCTCCCTCCAAGCTTCCCACACCACTCTCCCCCCCCACAATGTTTCCCATAAATGTTTTTATAACTTCGCCGTCTAAATATTGGACGAGAAGTCTCTTCTCGTCATCACTCCACAACACTCTCTTTAGCGCCAGAAGGGTAGTGTTGGTAAGACGAACCTTTTCTAAGGTTTCTGGGTTTACCTCAAAAATATTGCCTGTTGTTTGTTCAACATACCTCACAGTCAAATGTTCCTTCTCGTCTTCACCAATGCGGTGAAACGATGCCCCCACCACCGGTGTACTTGAAAGCTGGAGCAGAGCATTTCCCTCTCCTGCCTGCCCCGCAAGGGGTCCATCTTCTAACCCGTCTCCGTCTTGAGAGGGATCGCTTTGTGGAGGTCTTCGCACAGGCTCATCTGCGCCACCTCCTCCAAATGGAATAAAGTCGCGCAAGACTTCAACGGGCGTTTTGTCCTCTCGCGGGGCGATAATAAAGGCGGCAACAAAAATCCCTATTGCTATGAGTGTTAAAATACCTATTATAATAAATGAAATTTTACGGGGCATATGAATTTAATATAATTTGTCTATCTCTGCTTTATCAGCACACGTCGAAGCCCTATCTGTGTCTTCCGCGGCTGCGATGCATTTATCAAGATCATTTCCAAAACAAAATAAAGAACCTGACCCTGTTTTTTTATAACAAAAATTAATATCAAGAACACCTTGGTCTGTGATATTTTTACAAGTAAAGGTGGGCTCGTTGGTTGCGTTGTTTGCAACGTCTGCCACTCCTAGACATTCTTGCGCTGTTTGGTAACAGTTTTGGTTAGTGGGGGTTTCTCCAATAGTGATTAAACAATATTTTTTATCAGAAGGAATATCAATGCTCCCAACATCATCAGGTGTCTCTATCGCGGGGACAGTTATTTTAAACACATCAATATTAAACTTAAGCAATTCGGGGTTAATTGTTTGCAAGATAAGCACCGATGAGCTTATAAGCACAAGGCCGATAACCGCGGACCATATTCGTTTTAGTGCGGCACTTTTATCGGTAATCGCTTCACTTAACATATATTGCATACCGCCCACAACAACCATAACAACCGCTAAAACAATAGTTACACCAATAAGAAGTTTAAAAAGCTGTGTCAAATAACCCCCTAACCCAACCTCCCTTAGATCAATCTCATCTAGTGGAGCAAGGGGGGTATAGTCAATTGCGAAAACAGGAAGTGCAACGAAAAAGAAAAGAGCACATGAGAGTGAAAAAAAGGAAACAAAGTGTTTTTTTATAAAGGCAATCATATTAATTTCCTAAGCGAGAGGCCTCTCCAAATGTTATAGATAAAAAACGACGCACTTCTTGAAGGAAGTTATTTCTATTTGTAATTTTAAGTCCAATACGAGAACGGCCAGCCTCCTCCGGTTTTCTAAGGGTGATTTCTTGCCCTAAAGCACCTGTAATTTCTTTTCCATTGAGCAACCATGTAAATACTAAATTACTACCCACATCTTCTTGTGAAAAAAAATATGGTTCAGCGTGGAGTGTGATTTCATCAGGGAAAAAAGAATATTCTCCGCCAAGTGCTCTTTCAGAAAGGACTCCTCGTAAAGGGTGTTTTTCATAAAAGAAAATTTCCGGCTCTTGAGGAGAAAGAGTTAGAGAGGCTTCTCCACGGAGAGACCCTCCAAAAGAAGAGATGGCAACAGAGAGATCCATTTCTTGAAACAGCGAAGGACCTGTTATGGTGAGCGTTTGTTTTCCAAACCCAGAAAGGCTTCCCAACACTCTTCCGTTACGAGACCATGTATACACGAGCCCTTGTGGATTTAAAAACGAAACACCGTCCACACTAAACCACGGTAGTGCAGTAACAACAATTTTATTATCTGTTGTTAAAAGTGCCTTTCCTTTATAAAAGGCAGGAGTATAGGTGTTGCTCTCCCATAAAAGAGAGACAAGTGTTGGAGTAAAACGAATTTCTTCGTTTAGTACAACACCTTCCGGCGTTGTCGCAGTAACTGAAACGCGGGTTTCTTCACCGACCTCACCCACTTTTATAGTGATTTTCTTTACCCCAACTCCTGATGTAAAAAGAGTGCCATTAACGAACCAGCGAAGCGTTGCTCTGTTAAGGTCCACACTAAAGCTCTCCACATTTATAAACACCTCTTCTTGAGGGGCAGGTACTTGTGGGAAGAATTTTATAATAAAGTTTTGTTGAGGAATTTGGGCGAAAAGAGAGTGAGATGAAAAAAGAAAACCAAAAAAGAAACCACAAAGCAATGACAGGGTTGCTGAAAGGATGCGTTTATTTCTTTTACTATAGAGAAGGGGCATAATTACAGCTTATCACACTACTCATTTGTTTGTTTGTGTTCCTGGCGCGTTTTTTTAAGTGATAAAATCTCGGAGGGGTCGGAGGTAATAATTTGGTCTTCCGTATACGAGGCAATAATTTTTATTGCAACATGTTTAAGTCCGGCAAAAAAGATTCCCTCTCCCACATCGGATTCAAGAAGAAGATATTTTTCTTCATCTGTTAAATTGAAGGTTTTCTGAACTGTATCAACCGTTGTGGGAGATTGTTTAAGAAGAAGCTGTATTGAAGAGTTGTTTATAATAGGTTCGCCATATTCTGATTTCAGGAAGTCACCAACATCCTGTGTGATCGTGGCGAGGCCAAGATAGTATTTTCGTCCTCGCTTAGCAAGGCTATAGAGGAACGAAGCAGTGTCTTTTTGTTTCATCATCCACCATGCCTCATCAATTACCAAAAGCCTTTTCTTGAGTTCTTGGCGGATTGTGTTCCAGATAAAGTGCATTACAATATACATTGCCACCGGCTTCAACTCGTCCTCCATATCACGAACAGAGAAGACCACAAATCGTTTATTAATATCAACATTGGTTGGTCGGTTTAAAAAGCCCTCCCAAGTACCTTTTGTGTATTTAATAAGCCTTGCGGAGAGTGATCCTGCTCCATCCATTCCCGCAAGAACCAGTTCAAAATCAGAAAGAAGAGGTGCTTCAATTTTTGAAAAATCAGACTCGGGGGTAATGTCTTTAAGTGCGTATGTTTCCGTAATAGCGCGGTCAATAACAGAGTCTTCCTCAGGACTAAGCCCTCCAAGCATAATTCGGAAAAGTCCAACAAGACTTACAATATTTGAACGGAGAACATCAGCAGGAGACTCATCTTCACGTACAGGAGGGAGGTCAAAAGGGTTAATATGATGCTCCGACGTGAGGGAGACATTGAAATATCTCCCCCCCGTTGCTTCGGCCAAGTATTCATATTCTTTTTCAGGGTCAATTACCAAGACATCTATGTCAAACATCAAGGAGCGAAGAATTTCTAATTTTGTTGCGTACGACTTACCAGACCCTGATGTTGCAAACATCAGAGAGTTATAGTTGGGCATTGAAAAACGGTCAAAGAGCACCAAGCTTGTGTTGTGTCTGTTTACACCGTAAAGAATTCCTCTATCTGAAGTGAGATCAAAGGAGACAAAAGGGAAAAAACTTGAAAGTGGTGAGGAGTTTAGTTTTGAATGAATCGAGAGTGAATCATGCCCCACCGGCAACACACTGGTGAACCCTTCTTCTTGTTGAAAGAGGGCGGGACGCAGGTAGATAAGCTTTGTCTCAAGAAGTGATTTAATTTCTTGTTCAAGCTTATCAAGTGCTCGCTCATCATCTGCATAAATAGTGATATAGAGCCCAACGTTGAAAAGTTTTTCCTGCGCTTGTTGGAGTTTATCGCGAAGCGACTCAAGATCTTGATACGCGATATCAAGCACAGGGTCTCTCACCAACCCTTTTTCTTCGCGGATAGAAATTTGACTTTGCACTTCAGCAACTTTTTTTTGAAAATCCCGTAGCGCGCGAGAAGTGTCTATTGGGTGGATGAACAGCGAGATATCAAAGACCTTGTCTAAGTTAATTATAGGAGAGAGCCAGTTATCATTAAGATACCGTGGGTATGAAATTGCAAAGAAGGTTCGGGCAGTTTTATCTCCCAAATGCAGTTCCTTGGGGCTTATTTTAAGGGCGGCCGGAGCAATAATATCTCTCAACTCTAATACCCCCGCCTCATAGATGTCTTGCGGTAAAATCGGAGAAATCTCTGCCGTATCTTTTTTTCTTCCTAGTAATGTGTCTAATAATCCCATAATTTTTTATTGCTCTTTACCCCTTTCTCGTTCCATAGGAATTGGCTTCTCAAGCTCTCCTGGGTTAAAAATACGGTAATAAAGCTCAACCAACTCTTCTGTATGAAGTGGGGCTACACGAAGCCCTGTACTTGCAAGCCCCTGCTCAACCACCCCTGCCCGTTGTTCAAGTTGCGTTCGTGCCTCCTCAAATCGTTCTTGTTCATTTTTAACATCCACCTTCTTTTTTGCTGGTAAGAATTTAGTAAAAAAACCTCCTTGGGTATTAAGTGTTGCCCGTTGATAGGGGACAACAATAAAAAAAGTTTTTTTCATAATATTTACGCTTTCGGTAAATTTTTTCACAAAATTTATATATTCAGTTACCTGTATTTTCATCAAATCAGAGGATTGATCCTTTCTCCTCTCCTCTAAAAGGGCAATGTAGGGTCGTATATCCAACTCTCGTGATTGAGTAAAAATTTGTAACGAGAAATCTAAGGAGTTCAGAAAGCTTTGAAACTGTTGCAGAATAGCTCGCTGTTCCTCTTCTGATTTCAGCGCAAGATTGTGTGATGAGGTCATCAAAACCATTCTTAAAGAGCCGTCCTTGAGAATGACGACGCCATTTTTTATTTCTTTTATGGGAACGAAATTTTGTGCTGGTTCAGCCATAGGTTGGTGAATAGTTAGTATCTTAGTGGGTAGGTTTGTTCGCAAATTGGTGTGTTATATATGGTATTACGAGGAGTGCCTTGCTTCATTGCTTTGTGCGTAGATACTGTCATGGACATCAAGACTCCATGAAATATCTTTAAGCTTGCTATCGGAGAGTCTGGGAACAAAAAGCGAAGAAGCCACCTGCTTTTCTTGTTTAGGGGTAATTTTTTTATCTTGCCTCTTCCAGATATAAAGTTTTCCAGTCATGAGAAAACGAAAGAAGGACTCTAAAAGAGCGATAAAGGGGCGATTATTTACTTTATAAAAAGCAAGTGCAAGTGCGAGCGCTCCAACGGGAGCGATAACCAAAATCGCAATAAAGAGGGGTAAAAGAGAATAAGCAAGAAATGCCATTGCCGCCCCACCGGCAAGATAAATAAATTGCTTGAAGGTGAAGGGACCAAAAATTTTATTTTCTACTTCTATAAATTGTGGTACTTGAAAACGCATACTGTTTATGTGGCTTGTGGTAGATAACTTTTTGCACAAGCACCTTATTTTGATTTTCTTACTATCCTCCGACCCCCTTTCTTTTTTCGGTGCAGTTCCTCAATCTAGTTAAGTATAACAGATAAACTCAACCTTCTTAACTGTGATAGTGTCCCCAACCACTCTTTTTATGGCTTTGTGACATATGTTTTGATTGAAGGATTCCTCTACAACTATTCAATGGGTTCTCTGTATGGATCTGCCGCGTACTCTTTCTTATCAGGCTTCTTTTCTTGAGATACTTGTCCCTCCTCATCTGCGTGCTCTGAGGGTGCCTTCTTTGGTTGTGGTGTTGGTGCACGAGGAGTCTCTTCTTTTTGAGTTTGTGGAGGTGCTTCTTCTTTGCTCTCCTGCGGGGTATCTGTTTGTTTTTCTTCTCTTGCCGATGGAGCTTGTAACCCTCGTCCTTCTTTTTTTATAGGAAGGTTTAGAGGAGGTTTTTCTTTGTTTATTTTCACGAGGACTTTCTTTTGGGACTCTATGTCCTGGACCTCTTTTTCTTCTTCTCCCACATTGCTTTGTATTTTTATATCACGAAGCCTGTCGGGTATGATGACATTCTCTTCCCCCTCAAACGAGCCCTCCTCTCCTCGCGGGTCCAAGGGCTCGTTCTTTTTGGGAGTGACAACAAGCGGTTCGGGCGCTTTGTTTTCAAGGCCGGATTTTTCTTTTTCCAGTTCGGGCTCTACGCGCTCTTCCATCCCTTTTTTTATTTCATGTTTAACGGGAATTTTTCTTTTTGGGAGAGGAACTTGATAGGCATCTTCACTCTCCCTTTCAGAGGGAAGCGGCTGGTTTTCCCTCCTTTCTTTTTTTAGGGAGTGAATCTCTTTCAATGATTCACGAATAGGGTGAAAAACTTCTTTATTAACATCTTCCGCAATTGCACGCGCCTTTTCCCTCTCAACGCCTATTCGCTTGGCAAGATTACTAATAAATTCATTGGGGTGTGTAAGGCCAAGTATTACAAAAGTTGTTTCATCCACTAATCCACCCAAGGCATCTACATGAAGATTGTGTCTTTTTCCTATTTTTTCAAGCGCATCAAATACCTCTGTTGAAGCAGCAGCAGTTTGTATGTCTTGAGGTAGTTTTTTTATAAATTCTTTTATTGTTGCAGAGTTTTTGTCCATAGTCTCATTGGTGTGTTTTACTCAGTATCCTTATCGTCTTTTTTATCATCATCACTTTCGTCTTTCTTTTTCTCTGTCGGCTTTGATTTAATTGTTTTCGCCTCTTGCCGTAATGTTTTTATTTCCCCCCTAATTTTTTCTTTTTTCTTGTCAAGTTCCTCTTTTTTCTTGTCAAGTTCCTCCTCTAGGTTTTCTAGGCGACCCAACTCCTCTAGTTCAGCGACAGTTACTTTCTCACCTCTTTCTTCTTTACTATGAAGGTCACTACTATAGCTTGATAGTTTTTCGTAGTTTGATTTGATTCCATTCTTTAATTCCCTTTCTTCTTTTTCTAATTCTTTTTCTTCTGACTCCTTTATCTTAAGTATAAGTTGGGTTGCCGCAACCGTTCTATTTCGGAAGATGTCCCCCAAAGGACTTCGTGGAGAGAGGACATTTTTAATATAATCCTCATCCTTATCTCCTCCGATAGATTTCGCAAAGGCAACACGTTCCTCAATCTTAGTGTCCAATTCCTTCTCATACCCTCCCTTTCCTAGTGCCTTTCCCATACCAGTGATTGATTTGCCGGCGACCTTTGCACTACGAGCATCATAGCTGGCAGTTGCCAAGCTACGAGTTCCCTGAAGAAGCGTTCCGGCAACACGACCTTTGATCGCCGCTTTTTGAAACCTTTCACTGCTTGCAAGTATGCTGGCTCCTCGTCCGAGGAGTTGCCGCCCGCCAATTCCCACTGCTCCGAATGTAAGAGCGCCGGTCGTCGCCTTTGCTGTTTTCATCACCGTCTCTGCTCCCATTAAACCAAATTGTTTTGCGAGTATATACGAGCCATAGATAAGAGCGATGACGATAGCAAACTGAAAGAGCACCGCAAAGAATGAAACTCCACCGACATCACCGGCAAACCAGCCGGCAACAGCACCCGAGAAACTCAAATCTTCTTCACCAACGCCCGGGAGCAGGCTTCCTGTGCCTATAATCATCACCGTCAATGTTATAAGAAGAATATAAGCGGGCGCATAAAAAGAGTATTTTAAGAGATGGCTCCACCACAGATTATAATACTTCTCTGTCCCGGGGAGAATTCTGGCGACAAATGCAAGAGGCGAGAGCACCATTAAAAACATCAACATTACCGAACGGACAATAAACATTATCGCCGCAGTTCCAAAAGAAAAGACGGCGATGAGCGTAGCTATCGTTCCTACAATGTAAACGGTGAAAAGCCTACTCGGGTTCAAAACAAATGCCCCTGCAGTACCCCCGAGACCCTCAACACCTTCATTTACAATAGTTTGCAGACGAAGGCCATTCGCAAGACTTGCTGACAACCCCCCCTCGGCGGTTATTTGCTCATAAAACGCAACGGCAAAAATATTTGACGCATCAATTACAAGTTTTGTGAAGAAAAGGCTGAAGTTAACAAGAAGTGCAACGACAACGAGCGAGGTAAGAATTTTCTTTGTTTCAAAGCCTCCCGCCTGAAGAATGGTCATTATGGAAATATAAACGAGGATAAAAACAAAAACAACATTAGAAAGATCGCGCACAGCTCCCCACGCGACATTAACTGCCCCGACAGAGAGGCTGTTAATGTCTAATGAAAAAGTAATGCTTGTATCAAGAAGCCACGCACTCGCCGTGAGGATAAGGCCGGAAAGGTTGAATAGTCCTTCCGCAAGAAGATTTGGTATTAAAAGCGCAAACGCCTTAAGACCCCCTACAATATCAAGAGGGTTGGCAAACACAAAAGAGTCCGGAAGAGGGGCAAGAAAAAGGAAGAGTATAAATATCACAAACCACGAAGTGTGTCTTGGTGAGAACTTCTTTGGCAGTCTATATGCAATGTTTTGTAGTAGTCGCTTCATTGTAAGATAAGAGTGTTAACCCGATGTTTCTTTCTTCACTATCTTCCTCTTTACTCGCTACGCCTTTCAATTTCTGCTATAAGTGCATTTATTTCACTAAGCTCTTCTTGTGCAGACGCGAGGTCATTTGCATGTGTTTCTCCTTTGAACCCATCAAATTCTTTTGAAATGGTGTTTATCTCCTCTAGAGATTCCGCGTTGATGGTTTGTGTTTTTAGGGTGTTTAACTTGGTGAGAACAGGATAAGTCTCAATCAAATCTTCTCTAAGAGGTGTTCTTAGGTTTTTAATTTCCCACGCTTTTTGAGCCCTGAAGAAGGAAAGAGATGGCTTACCTTCGAGATTTTTGAGTTTTTCTTCCGCTTCATCAAGCGCCACCAACGAACTATTTTTTGTGTTTTGATAGGTTTCCTCATTGTCTATATAGACATCTATGATACGGACAACTCCGTCGCGTGAGCGGGTGAGAGTATCAAGGTCTTCTGTTGGAACTTCTGTGTTTCCACCCCCCCTGCGCGAATCATCACCGCTCTTAAGAAGCCCCTTCGCACCAACAAATATCTCATCTATAAGTTTTCCAAGAAGAGCATTTACTACTTCACCAATACTGTCTGCAAGGTTAAGCTGGTCAATGTCGCTCTCGACTGTGAGTTTTTTAATCCTATCCCGTACAAGACTTCCCGGGGTGATAGTTTCAGAATCAGTACACTCACCTTCTTCATTTCTGGCTTTGCACTTTTGAGAGCTTAAAAATCCACTTGCCCAATCAAGCTCTCGCTCTGTATTTTGCGCTTGTTGGCGAAGAAGGCTATTGAGCTCTGTACTGCTCTTTGCATATTGCCCATAAATGGTGTTTTGAGAGTTGGTAATTTGCCTTCTCCACACATCCCATCCACCGCGTCTGAAATCTTGATGATAATCGTCCAAAACTTCCTGCGCAATAGTGCGCGTATCCGTAACCCTTCTCTCTCCGGCGCAGGGGCGCGCCGCTAAGAGTGAGCGAGCAATGACACGCTTTTCTTCTGGAGAATAGCTCGTATCATCGCCAAGTTTGTCCATGAAGCGATTAAATGTTTGCGTACAAATGAACGCAAAATACGCGTCTTTGTTTGTTATGTAAAGCGGGTTGCCGTCAAAGCCGTTGTTTATCCAGTTGATTGTCTGCTGGGTAATTTGCGCGACAAGGGCCTTCGCGACTGCCCATGCGATACCGTCAAGAACCTCTTCTCTGAAGGACTCCTCCAACATTTGGATGAAATTTGAAAAATCAAAAGTAGGCCAACCCCCAGCCTCTACTTCCTGTGGTTTTATTAAAAAGGAGCTCGGAAGCAGAAAGACAACCAAGAGCAGAACCACAAGTATTTTTTTAGAAAGATTTTTTTTCATAAGCCGCTGACTCATTGTGTGTTCCACACATATCCTGCCTCGTGCTCCTTAAACTCAACACCCTTGTTCTTAAAAAAAAGGGAGAGAGAGGCAAGAGATTGTTGCATTTCCCCAAGAGCATTACGATACTCATCAAAACTAAACTTTCCTAAAATGGCATCTTTGTGAACGCGGCTCATTCCTGTAAGAGAGTTAGCAGTTTTTTTATATGAGTTTACAAGCTGGAGAAATATGCCAACGCTTTCACTCGGGACAGAGAGAGTTAAGATATCTTTTGCAAGTCCATCAAACACAACAGATTGCTCCTGAATTTTATCGGCAAATTCCGGGAGAGAATTAAGAGCAAGTGTCTCAAAAAGAGAAAGAACCTCCTGTACGTTGATTGCTGGGTTGGCTTGTAGCTGTGTAGCGAGGATGTTTCCAAAAGCACGTAACTCATCATTTGTCGTGTTATGGGCGATTGTCATATCATCTCGCGTATATTGAGCAATGTCAGGTTTTTCTAACTGGTGCACGAGATTAGAAATAATCTCATCTTCATCTTGGAAGTTGTCACCTTGGCTGATATTTAACGAACTTACAAAGAGAGATTTTGCAAACTTTTCGGTAAGATTACCACTTTCTGATTGGAAGAAGAAAGATTCTTCTATGCCATATTTTTTTGTAATTTCTTCTCCATCATACAAAGAAAGATCTCCGCCGAATTGTATGTAGTCATTCACACCGTCTCCGTCGGTGTCGGGGTTGTTTTTGTCGCTTCCCACAAGCACCTCCTCCCAATCCTTAAGCCCATCGCCGTCACTGTCCTCTTGAAAAAAGGACAGCTCACCCTCGGAAACATAAAAAGAACCTTCTTTATTCTTCCCAAAGGTGTCTTGCTCACCCCCTTTTACCAGAACAGCTCCCGTTAGCAAAAGAAGAGAAAATCCAATCGCGATAAATAAGTTTTTTTCCATAAAACAAAGACTCCCTCACTATGAAGTATAGCAAAAAAGGTGCCCTTATACGCACGGAAGCCTTTTTATGTGTGGATAATGGCTTTTTACTAATTTAATTACTCTTCCGAGCGAGAGGGATCAGTTTCTGCTTGAAACAACATAAAAGTCAGGTAATGATTTCTTCCTCAAAAGGGCCTTGTTCCATGTCGTGCACTCCTTCTTCCCGTTTAATAAGGTCTTCCGGAATGTCGTTTAAAAATTCAGAAGGGGACTGAAGCTCTTTTTTTCCATAAATGGTCCGCGAGCCGCTAAAAGAAAGAAACGCCCGTTTACCGGCTCGCGTAAGGGCGACATAAAAAAGCCGTCTCTCCTCCTCTCCGCGTTCACTCTGTGCACCCTCATTATCATCAAAGCCGGTGTGAGGAAAAAGCCCCTGCTCCAGACCGACAATGAAAACGTAAGGAAACTCAAGCCCTTTTGATGCGTGTACGGTCATCAGAGAAACGCCCCCCCCTTTTTCTTTTTTATGAGAAAGAGAGTCCGCTTCGCTTGCAAGTGAAGCGTCCTCTAAAAGTTGCACAATCCCTTCTCCAAGCGGAAGAGAATCATACTTTGTAGAGAGTGTTACAAGTTCTTTGATGTTCTCAAGTCTTTCCTTACCCTCTTCTCCTTCTTTGGCAAGTGCGGTGTCAAGCCCCACTCGTTTTGGAATCCACTTTATAAGTAGAGAGGGCTTTTGTGTATTTCCTCGCTCCTCTATTTCATCAAGAAGAGTAAAAAAGTCATCAACTTTTTCTTGCGTTCGTTGCGGTAGAGTTTTTTTTTGACCACCCAAGAGTTTTAAGAGAGTCACTTTGCCAATTCCGCGCGGTGGCGTGTTGATAATTCTTTTAAGGGAGCTTACGCTCTCTCTATTGAGAGCCGCACAAACAAAAGCCAAAATATCTTGCACTTCTTTTCTTTCAAAAAAGCGAGTACCAAGGACGCGATAGGGAATGTCTAATCCTAAAAAAACTTCTTCCAAAATTCGTGATTGGAAGTTTGCACGATAGAGGAGTGCAATCTCGTTAGGGGAAACACCAGAAAAAAGAAGGTCGCGCACCTTTGAGCCGACAAAAAAAGCTTCTTCTACCTCACTTCGTGCAGTAAAGAGAGAAAGCTTTTCACCAAGAGCATTTTTTGTAAAAAGTTTTTTATCTTGCCGGAGAATATTTTTTTGAATAATAGCTTGAGCAGCCCTCAAAATCCGCTCTGTTGAGCGGTAATTTTGAGAAAGTATGATAATGCGTGCCTTGGGAAAATCTTTATCAAAACGAAGAATGTTTTGTATATTTGCTCCGCGCCAACTGTAAATGTTTTGATCACTATCACCGACAACACAGAGATTTTTATTATCTCCAACGAGAAGTCCCAAAAGAATGTATTGTGCTTGGTTTGTATCTTGATACTCATCAATGTGAAGGTAACGCCAACGAGTTTGGTAATGAAGACGAGCGTCCTTATCTTTTTGTAAAACAGAAACCGCTTTTATTAAAAGGTCGTCAAAATCAAGTGAGCGTTCTTTTTTAAGAAGTGTCTCATATGCTTCCCATACGCGCACAACAAGCAGTGCAAAAAAATTACCCCCCGAGCGTTCCAAATATTCATGCGGTGAAACACAGTCTCCTTTATTGCGAGAGATACTATTTAAAATTGTTTTTGGATCGTATTGTTTTGTATCATACCCAACGGTCCCCATTGCTTCCTTTATTAAAGAGAGAGCGCTTGCCTTATTGGCAACCGAGAAATTTTTCTTTACACCAATACACATTCCATGTCCGCGCAGAATTTCAATTCCCAAGCGGTGGAAGGTGCCAATGAAAGGCGTTTCACTAAGGAAGTGCGGAGCACCCCGCACGCCTTCTTTGCTCATAAGCGAGGTAATCCTCTCTCTCATTTCTTCCGCCGCCTTATTGGTAAAGGTAACGGCGAGGATCGCATCGGGGGAGACACCTTTTTTAATAAGGTGGAATATTCTATGAGTGATGGTTTTTGTTTTCCCCGCTCCTGCACCCGCGACAATTAAAAGAGGACCTTCTTGATAGAGTACGGCCTCTCTTTGTGGGGGATTAAGCTCGTCTAAATAGGACATGTGTTGGTTTACTATAGCACAGGCGGTTTGAGTTAGTATTTTAGTAAATAATAAATAGTAGAAAGTTAAAGGATTGAAAGTTGTTTCAAGTTACGAATGAGAGGGTGATGGCTCGTGTTGGTTGTGCACTCCAGGATCATGGGCCTTGAATGTCTGAAAAGCTCTTTATTATAGCCCTTATTTTCCTGTGGTTAACTTCTATTGACTTACCCACCTCCTTTCATATAATGGGCCCATTGCTCCGCATGCATGGTTTTGGCAAAAAACGCTTATTTTGAAACGTTTTTGAGAAAAGTAAGAGAAGAAAAAATAGATTGATAAAGGTTCTTAGCCTTCCGGTGTTGCTGATTGGAGTAAAGGTAGGAAGCGTTTTGTTAAGGTCGAGAAGGCCATAGATAAGGAAGAACCGCTTTTATTTGACTTATTTTATCTAAAATAACATCACCTGACCCGGCAGAGGGTCCGCATAAAACGCCTTTCGCGGCAAAATACAGAGCAAAAAAATCCACCATGGTGCATAGGGTACCTTTTTTTGTGGTATTCGTTTTGCTTTTCACTATTCCGGCAGTACATGCACATGCCGGAATTTTTTCATTTGTAAACAATTTTTTAAAAAAGAATGTAGAAGAGTCGGTTTCCTCCAAAGGTAATGTGCAAAATCTTGCGCTTCTTCAGGCGGCACTCAACGTAGATCCAAACCCAGCAAAGGGAGGGGGGGAAATTACCGTTGTTGGTGACAGCGCTCTCTTACCCGACACAGGTCCTCTGGGAACCATTGCTGATATGGAGGAGAGTGCACCGTCGTCGGATAAGATTAGTATCTATATCGTTCGTGATGGAGATTCTCTTTCCCAGATTGCCAAAATGTTTGGTGTTTCTACCAATACTATTATTTGGGCAAACGACATTAGCCGAGGAGACTTAATTCGCGAGGGACAAACACTTGTCATTTTGCCACTTTCAGGTATTAAACACACCGTGGAAAAAGGAGATACCTTGAATGGTATTGTTAAAAAATATAAGGGAGACATACAGGAGATTCTTGATTTTAATGATTTAACGGAAGACGTGACTCTTGCTGTTGGAGATGAAATTATTATTCCTGATGGAGAACTTGGAACGGTGCGGCATACAGAAATTCAATCAAAGAATATTGTACGGGGAACATCAGGACCGTCGTACGTTGGCTACTACATAAATCCAGTCCCCGGCTCACGAAGATCACAAGGTATTCATGGATATAACGGGATTGATCTTGCCGCTCCATACGGTACGCAAATTCTTGCCTCAGCAGGAGGCACCGTCATCTTGAGTCGTTCATATGGATGGAATGGTGGGTATGGAAATTATGTCGTCATTCGTCACCCTAATGGAACTCAAACACTCTATGCACATAACTCACGAAACATTGTAAGCGTTGGAGCTTCGGTAGTACAAGGGCAGGTAATAGGATATGTTGGTTCAACGGGCCGCTCAACAGGGTCTCATGTTCACTTTGAAGTTCGTGGTGCCAAAAATCCTTTCTAGGTTGTACAAAATCAAGAGGAGTTTAAGGATTACAAGTTAAGAATTAGGATAGGTAAGAACCTCCTTAGATTACTTCTAGAGGCTCTTTTTAGGGCGGTATTGCATTGCCTCAAGTATGTGTTGCGGAAGTATCTGCTCACATCCTTCAATGTCGGCGATGGTCCGAGCAAGTTTGAGTGAACGATGATATGCTCGGGCTGACAGATCAAGTTTTTTTGCTGCTTCGTCCAATATTTGTTTCGTCTCGTCGCGCAGTATCACATATTTTAAATCCCGCACCCGCATTTCTGCGTTTAATGAAAAATCTTTTTTTGAGAAACGACGACTTTGTTCCTCTCGGGCTTTCGCTACGCGCCGGCGCATTGTTTTTGTCTCCATATCCTCTCCTAAGAGGTGTTTATGAGAAACACTTTGGGAAAGTTCTTTATTGTCTATGCGCGATACCTCAATCCACATATCAATTCTATCAATGATCGGCCCGGAAATTTTCCTTTGGTATTTAATAAGTTGTGTAGGAAGACAGGTGCATGCGCGAAGTGTGTCGCCATAATAACCACAGGGACACGGATTAAATGCCGCGACAAGAATGAATCGTGCAGGAAAAATCTCACTTCCTTTTGCACGTGATATTGCGATGACATGCTCTTCAAGGGGTTCGCGAAGAGACTCAATAACGCGTCTATCAAATTCAGGAAACTCATCAAGGAAAAGCACGCCATTGTGTGCAAGCGTCGCTTCTCCGGGTTGTGGATAGGAGCCGCCACCAACCACCGAAGTGTACGAAGCGGTATGATGGGGAGAGCGAAAGGGAGGTGTCGCTATAAAAACATCATCTAAAATGCCGCGCACTGAGTGAATTCCGGTAACTTCAAGCCCTTCTTCAAATGAAAGTGGTGGAAGGATTGAAATAAGTGCTCGGGCAAGAAGTGTTTTGCCACTCCCCGGAGGTCCATAAAAAGCAATATTATGCCCCCCCGCCGCCGCAATCTCAAGCCCTCTCTTTGCAGCCTCTTGTCCCTTTATGTCTCCAAATGAAGTAGCGTATGAAGGTTGGGTACTCACTACTTTAGTGTGTTCTTGTTGTTTAATTTTTATACTACTCTTTTCATTTTCCTTCTTCCCTTCATTAATATGCTCTACTACTTCACGCAGACTCTCTGCTCCATAAACACAGATACCAGAAACAAGCGCCGCTTCAGGGGCATTTATACTTGGAAGATAAAGTTCAGTAAAGCCGGCCTCCTTTGCTTTTTGTGCAATAAGGAGCGCTCCCTTAATAGGAAGCAAGCTTCCTCCTAGTGACAACTCACCAACAAAGAGGCGATTCTGCGGTTCAAAACAAATCTCTCCTGTCGCGAGTAAATAGCCAAGTGCGATGGGCAGGTCAAAAAGAGGGCCCTCTTTTTTAAGATCTGCAGGAGAAAGGGAGACCACCACTTTTTGCTGTCCCTTGCTTTTCGGCGAGGTAAAGCCAGCGCTTTTTATTGCAGAGCTTACTCTGTCGCGAGACTCTTCAACAGCCTTGTCAGGGAGACCAACAACAGAAAACGAATGTACGCCACGAAACAAATCAACTTCAATAGTAATGTTTCGTGTTTTTAATCCGGTAACTTGTGCGGAATAAATATAAGAGAGCCGAGTCATTGTATATTAGTATAACAAAAAAACGGGTCACAAGGACCCGTTTGTCCACTCTGTGGAGTTAAACTTTTGAGAAAAAGGCAGCAAGTGCGACCAAGAGAACTCCAACAACTGTTGCATAAGAGACAAAAAGTAAAGGGCCATCTTGCAGTGTATTTCCCAACCATGCCATAAAAATACCAGCCGTGGGGATAAGAATTACTGCGGCGATACCTGTTCGTACAACTCGTTCTTTCATGAGAGAAGTCCTTTGCAGAGGATCTTATCTTAGCGTACGCTCTAAAAAAAACTTGTCAATTCAGATGTTTTGTACACGTCGTTGCCGCCGGGTTTGCCTCAAGCCGCTTCTCTTCTACTCTCCCTCCCCCTACTGAACAAATGCCATACGTTCCCTCATTGATGCGAGAGAGCGCTCCGCGTACATTATTTAATCGCTCTTCAAGTGTTTCAGTAATAGCAACGCGTTCCTCATAGTCTTCTTGCCTGTCGGCGGCGAGGTTTTTGTCGGCGCTTTCTTGAGGCCCGTTTCCTTTTTCCGGGTCAGCAACCCAGTCAGAAGGATTATTTGGGTTGACATGCCCCATGTCCGCTAGTTCTTTTTCAAGAAGAGTTTTTTCTTTAAGAAGTTTTTCTTTAAATTTTTCTGTATCAATCATTATCTCTATTGTAGAGAAATAATGCCCGCAAGGCAAATCTTATCGTGCCACACTTTGTTTAAGACGTTTTGTGATTTCATCAAATGTTATCTCATGGGTGCTTATAAGAAGTACCCCGCGATCAATAAAAGCATAGAGAAGAACAACCTCTCCCTCTGCGTCAAGGAGAATACGAACGTCTTGGTTTTTTATTACCGAATCCTTGAAAAACGCACTGGAGAAGATTCGTTGTTTTTCTTGAGAAATTGAAAAAAGGGAGGAAAGGTCTTCAATCAGTGTTTCTTCCCATTCAAGCATTCCGGAAAATGTATTTCCATAGTCGTTGACTTTAAAAAGAAGGAAGGGGTTATTTTGTACAAAGGAATGTATGCCAAAGACAAAGAAGGGATCTACTGCCCGTATAAAAAGAGACGGCGGTTGCATGCGCAAAAGAGAAGCGAGTTCGGCAAAGGTAAGGCGTGTTTCCTTTAAAGTGCCTTCAATATTTCCTTCCTCATATGCTCGTTCTCGCACTACCAGGTAGATGTGCTCCACGGTGTTGATAGGAAAACTCGCCATCTTTATTTCTTGAGAAGTTTTTTGAGTAATCTCCCCCCCCGTCTTTTTTTCAAGAGATATTTTTTTTGCCTCCTCAATAAAAATAATATCTTTTGATGCAGTTGGAATTTCACCGCTTCTTTTTGGTGTATCGGAGGTGAAAAAAAGAGAAACGAGGAAGAAGCCACCAAGCGCTGTAAGTATCACTGCGACAGCAACAAGACCTAGAGTTTTTTTATTCGTTGAAAACGATATTTGAGGAGCTATTTTTAAAGATACCCCATCTCGTTTCCTTTGCTCGGCAATAACCATGCTTGAAAGAGAGTTTTTTCCTCTCTTTACACTTTGTGCAACATCTCCTGCGTAGGTTCGTAGTGAGGGTAAAAAAGATTTTTCTTTTTTGATGGCATCGGAGGGAGATGGAGTTTTCAGTATCTCTTCTGCAGGGCTTGATAATTGTGGCGCGTTAAGGTTTCTTTTATTGTCGGACTCTTCACGACCTGAGTCTGGTGTTATTATCTCCGGCTTAATTTCTGACACAGCGCCCTCCTCTCCTTCTTTTTTTTGCGGAGTGATTTCAAGTGGGGCGGGAGTGGTATGTTTTCCTAGAGTAGTCTTTTTTTCTTGGGAAACACCTTCTTCCTTGTGTTCTTTTTCGTTCTCCATAGAGGTTAGGAAGTTTTTGGTTGCTTGTCTTTAAAAAAAAGTGGGTCTGCTTGTTTGAGTGAGAGCGCGATACGTCCTTTTTCATCAATTTCTTTTACTACAACAGGAACTCGGTCTCCTTCTTTGAGAAGCTCGTCTACTTTTTCTACCCGAAACGGAGCCATTTCTGAAACATGCACCAATCCTTCTGTGTAAGGAGAGATGCGAACAAATGCGCCAAAGTCTACAATCTTTACTACCTCTCCGGTAAACCGCTCCCCTTTCTGATAGACGTGTGTGAGCTGTTCAATAATTTCCTTTGCTTTCTCCACACCCTCTCCCTTCCCTATAATATACACAAGACCATCATCTTCAATATCAATTTCAGTTCCTGTTTTTTCAATAATACCATTAATCATTTTTCCACCACCGCCAATGACAAGACCAATTTGACCTGGCTCTATTTTCAGTACAGTTATGTGTGGCGCTTTTTCTGAAACACTCTCTCGTGGTTTTGTAATTTCTTTTTCAATTACATCCAATACCTTCTCTCGCGCCTCTTTCGCCCTTACAAATGATTCCTCAAGAATTGTGATGGGGATTGCATCAATCTTCACATCCATCTGGACAGCGGTAATACCTTCTCGTGTACCGGCAACTTTAAAATCCATATCACCATGATGGTCCTCCGGTCCTTGGATGTCGGTTAAAATTTTATAATTATTTTCATCTTTATACATTAAGCCCATTGCCATTCCTGCAACAGGAGCTTTTATCGGCACACCTCCGTCCATAAGCGCAAGCGTTGAGCCACACACTGATGCCATAGAAGTTGAGCCATTTGATGCAAGCGCTTCGGAAACGACGCGGATAGTATAAGGAAAAGATTCTTTAGAAGGAAGAACAGGTACCAACGCTTTCTCGGCAAGTGCGCCATGGCCGATCATTCGGCGGTTTACTCCGCCGATACGTCCTGTTTCACCAACAGAAAAAGGAGGAAAATTATAATGATGCATATAGCGTTTCTCTCGTTGCTCCTCCATTCCTTCCACAAGTTGTCCACTCTTTGGTCCGGCAAGGGTAAGCATAGAGAGTACATGAGTACCTCCGCGATAAAACATTCCACTCCCATGAATAACATTTGATATGCCGCCGACGCGTGCGTACAAAGGGCGAATCTCATCCATTCCCCTTCCATCTGCACGACGTTCATGCGAGATTGCTTCTTCGTGGAGAAGCTTGTTCACCTCTTCTTCATAATGCTCTCGTGCACGGGAGCGATTTGTTTCAGGAAGGATCTCTTCTACAAGGAGAAGCCATTCTTTTTCAAGTTCGCTGATTGCCTTTTTGCCCTTCTTGTTATTAAATACCGCATTAGTTAGTTGTGGCGCGACCTCTTTTTTAAAAAGTTCTTTTGCTTCCCCAGAAAGTGTTTCAGAGGAGAGCAACATCTTTTCATTTCCTATTCTCTCTATAATCTTTTTTTGAAATACTTGCAGTTTTTCTATTTCTACAGAAGCTTCTTTAAGTGTCTCTCCCATTTTCTCTTCATTCACTTCATGCGCTTCAGCATCAATCATATTAATCTTTCCATCCTTTCCACAAACAATTGCTTCAAGAAGAAGCCCGGAGACACGTTCCTTGTATGAAGGGTTTACAATAAAACCTCCTTCATTTTTTACTCCTATACGAACACCTGAGAGTGGTCCTCCCCAAGGAATATTTGAAACACCAAGCGCAAGTGACGCACCAATGAGAGAAATGACATCAGGGTCGTCTTCACCAAAAGAGAGAACGGTAATTACTACTTGCACCTCTTTCCGTATGTGTGATGGAAAAAGAGGGCGAATGGTACGGTCAATAACACGACCGGTTAGCGTGGCTTCTTCAGAAGGTCGTCCTTCGCGCCTCATATAGCGACTTCCTAAAATTTCTCCCGCGGCATAGAAGCGCTCTTCATAATCAACAGTAAGTGGGAAAAAATCTATACTCGTGCGTTCTTCGTCTGAGATGGTTGCCGTTGCCAGAATAGAGGTGTCCCCATATGAAATAATAACAGAGCCATTTGCTTGCTCAGCGAGGTCGGAAAAATGCGCTCGGAGTTTCTTTCCCCCCACCTCTATTTCAAATGTTGTTTCTTTCATAGATAATTTTTAGTGTAGCAGAACTCCAACAAAAAAACGAACCCAGCCCCAGTTTTATGAAAAAGAAATTTCAATCTCTTAAAACTGGGGCTGGGTTCGTTTTTTTTTATTTTTTCTTCGTTGCTCGTTTTCGTGTCGCTCGTCCTTTGATGAGAAACTTTTTCTGATGTTCGCCGATGTCTATAAAGTCATCGGCAACTTCTTTCAAAGACGAAGAGGTGCTTTTTGAAAACGCAATGACCTCAACTTGACACCCTTCATTCATTTTTAAATATTGAACGAGAGGGATAAAGTCGCCATCACCAGAAATAATAATTATCGTATCAAGCTTTGGCGCTATAGTGATTGCGTCAATTGCAAGGCCAACATCCCAGTCTGCTTTTTTTGCACCGCCATAAAAAATTTGAAGCGGTTTTGTTTTTGTTTCAATCCCTGCTTTTAAAAGTGCATCAAAAAAACTTTGCTCCTCACCGGACTCTGTTGTAATGACATAGGCGAGTGCGCGAATAAGTTGTCGTCCGGCGACTGCTTCGTTTAAAAGTGCATCAAAATTAACGCGGGCATTATGAAGATTGCGTGCGCTGTGATAGAGATTTTGTGAATCAATAAACACACCCACACGCTGAGTTTTGTGTTTTATAATAGACATAAAAATTCAGTCAGTAGTTGGTAGTAAACCATAGATGGTACTCGTTGTTATACTAACCGAGCATATTTTTATGCATCTGCTTACTACTGACCACTCACTATTTACTAATAAAACGATGGCGAGAAAAAGGAGAGTTGTTTGTTGTGTGTATGAAAAATTTGCAAAACTGCTCCACAGATGCGGAGCAGTTTATTATCTTTTAAGCCCTGCCTTTTTTACAACGGCGTTGTAACGGCTTGTGTTTTTCTTTTTCAAATAATTAAGATGTGATTGTCTGTCGGCAACCACCTGGAGCAACCCCCTTCGGGAGTGCTTGTCTTTACGATTTTTCTTAAGGTGGTCGGCTAGGTCGGTGATTTTTTGGGTCAAGAGGGCAATTTGCACCTCGGGAGATCCGGTGTCACCCTCTTTTCTGGCGAACTCCTTAACAATTTTTACTTTCTCTACTTTTTTAGCCATCGTACGTGCTACTATATCAAAAACATCACCATAAGTCAAGTTTTTGTCAAAAAAGCCCAAATCCCCCGTGTTATACTTCGGAAGTATAACACGACGCGATTGAGCGCCGTCTGTAACTTTCGGAAAGTTACAGACATAATTTAGACTAAACCCTTGAAAAACAACGCTATTTGGAGGTTGGATTACCCCACCGCCTGTGCACTTCCGAAGTGCACAGGCGGTTGGGTGTCCAGTTTCTAGTACCCTAACAACCTAAAACCTGATAAGCTAAAGGTAATGTCGCACAATATTTATGACCTCAAACGCCAGTTTTTGGAGCATCTAGAGATTGAAAAGGGGAGAAGTTTACATACGGTTTCAAACTACGACCGCTACCTCTCAAAATTCATAGAATTTAGCACGATAAAAAAGCCTTCAGATATTACTGATGATGTAGTGCGAGAGTTCAGGCTCTGGCTTAACCGGCGAAAGGGTGTGGGTGGAGGAGCTCTTTCTAAAAAGACACAAAATTACCACCTCATCGCGCTTCGCGGCTTTCTTAAATATCTTCACAGGCGCGAAATCAAGACGCTCTCTCCCGATCGTATTGATCTTGCAAAAACAGGAGACCGCGACCTAGACCTTATTTCAATAGAAGAATTAACGCGACTTTTGCAGGCTCCACAAGGAGAAGGTCTCAAAGAGCGGCGCGACAAAGCGCTTTTAGAGCTTTTGTTTTCAACGGGAATGCGCATCTCGGAGCTCTGTTCGCTCTCACGCTCTATAGATCTTTCTCGCGATGAGCTCTCAATCCGTGGAAAGGGAGAAAAGGTGCGGCTCGTCTTTATCTCAAAGGAAGCGCGCGAGGCACTAAAACGTTACCTAGAGAAAAGAATAGACCTAGATGAGGCACTTTTTATACCTATTGGGAGAGAGACATCTGGAAAAGAGGCAGAATTGCGCCTCACTCCCCGTTCGGCGCAGAGAATTGTAAAGCACTATGCACTAGAGGCCGGGATTGACAAGAAGGTGACCCCGCATGTGATACGGCACAGCTTCGCGACAGACCTCCTGCAAAATGGCGCTGACATCCGCTCCGTGCAGGTCCTTTTAGGGCATGCCAATATCACGACAACGCAGGTCTATACTCACGTGACCGATACCCATCTCAAAGATATCCACAAAAATTTCCACAATAAGCGTAAAAAAGAGTAGCTTGACTCCCACGCTGAAATGTATGAAGTTTTAGGAAACGCGCCTTCGGCGCATCATATATTTCAGCGTTGGGGTTGACAACATTTTCTATATCTTGTAGAATGCGGGGAGATTGAATCTAGACACGGAGGTGTCTGATGAATACACTCTGTTCTTACAAAAGGGAGGATGCAGTTCCTCCTCCTGGGGCAATGGAAAATGATTACCCCTCGCGTGCCTCCTCAATTATTTGTTTTCACTTTATAGAAGGGAGGCTTTGTGTCAAAGCTGTTCTTCAGAGAAGGAGAGAGAAGGAAAATAAATGGGGCCTTCCCGGAGGTAAACGCCAGATGATTAGGGTTAGGGAAAGATGGGAGAGCCCAATTGAAAACGCAATACGGGAGACCAAAGAAGAGACAGGATATGTCTTTCCTCCTGAAGCACTCTACGAGCTTCCTGTTTATGAGAAAGTTGACGAGTACGGGATGCCGTACAACCACCACCTTTTTGTGGGGATGTTTGCGAGCGTTTCTGCCCACGACAAAAAGCTCGTCTTTATGGAGGAAATCGCAAAGCAGGACTGGTTTGATGTTCTCTCGGTCATTACACAAGAAGACCGAAGGATGCTCTCATATCACGCCAGGCATGTCGCGGTAGCGCTTCGTGCTGTCTTTGAGGCTAAGATGGATAGTCTCCCTCGTGACATGGTGAGGGAGTTTGCTAGTGAAATTAAGCATTCTCTCTCATCAAAAGAAGAGCGTGAGAAAAAGACCGAGTACATTAAATCTCTCGGCGAGGTGTGGGAGAAGGATGAGTACATCACTTCTCTTGAACGCATCGCACCCTCTGATTTTTGAAAGGGGGTGGGAAAGTGTTATTATGGCCTAGAAATTGCGCACGCAATTTCTGGGCCTTTCTTTTTGCTATTTAACCCAGTGTTTTTTGCGAATCTCCTCAATTTCTCGCTCTTCCTCCTCCTCTTTTTTTCTCCTCCCCTTCTCGCCGAGCCCTTGAAGATCTGCATCAGAGAGCTTTGTCAATTCAAGCGCCCGTTTTTCTAGATATTCCTTGTTGTTTTGTATTGGGTCATCAAGCACCTCCTCCAAGAGGGCGTGGAGAATAAAGCCAATTCGTGGTCCCGGTTTCTCACTAGACATTTCCATCAATCTATCCCCCGAAAGGGCGAGCATGCCGACAGAAACCGGTGCCCGCGCCGCCTCTTCTATCATAGATTCATACTTACGCAAGCGATAAGGCTTCTCTTTGGGTCGTCCCATACCGATTCGGTCACAGGCGCGCACTTTCATAAGATCCCAAACATTGTCAGGACCAACATTGCGCACAAGCCGCCGCACCGCAGAGAGTGTTATTTGGTCAATATCACTAAAAAAGAGATGCCAACGAACAAGTTTTGAACAGGTCTCAATAATAGAGCGAGAATATTTAAGGCGCGAGAGGATTTTTTTAGTTGTCCTCCCTCCCACCACGTCATGCCCGTAGAATGTCCAGTCGTTTTTTTCCTTATACCACCTTCGTGTTTCCGGCTTTGAGACGTCATGAAAAAGAGCCGCGAGCCTTATGTGGAGAGGCCATTTCCGCTCCCCAGCATGAGCAAGTGCCCGAAGATTGTGCTCCCAAACATGATAGATATGGTCTCCATTCTGCTCAACTCCAATGCCCGCTTCAAGCTCCGGAGCGATATACTTCAAGAACCCATATTCATGCAAGAGCAAAATCCCCTCCTTTGGATACTCTGAAAGAATAATTCGTGAAAACTCATCACGAACACGCTCAATGGCAATTTCCTGAAGGTTTCTCGCGTGTTTTTTTATCGCCTCGCGTGTTTTTTCTTCTATAGTAAAAGCTGTTTCTGTTGCTATACGAATCGCCCTCATAATGCGCAGAGCATCTTCATAGAAACGCTCATCAGGGTCTCCCACAGCGCGGATTATTTTGTCCTTTATATCGTCTTGTCCTTTATAAGGGTCTTTAATTTTGTCCTTTATAGGGTCATAGGCAATTGCATTTATGGTAAAATCCCTTCTCTTAAGGTCATCTTCAAGATTTTTGGCGAAGGTTACTTTATTGGGACGGCGCTTATCATCATAGACGCCTTCAATGCGATAGGGAGTTACTTCAACAACTTCAAGTGTTTTATCTTCAACTCCCTCGTTGACAACACCAACGGTGCCATACTCGTTTTCATAAAAAGTCTTTGGAAAAAGGGCGATGATCTGCTCAGGGGTTGCTCTGGTGGTGATATCCCAATCCTTTGGTTTTTTACCCATAATAAGGTCTCGTACACAGCCCCCCACCAAAAAGGCCTCAAAACCAGCGTTTTGGAGGATGAGTGTTATTCGTGAAACCTCTACAGGAATACTCTGTTGGTTCATTGTTGTTGTGCGGATACGGAGAATCGAACTCCGATCTTATCCTTGGCAAGGATACGTTCTACCACTAAACTATATCCGCGGTTAGTTGCTAAGTACCTAAGTATATCCTAGGTGAAGTATTTCCCGCAAGGTTTTTTGTTAAACTCTATATTTTAATGTATAATTCAGCGACTGGATTATAGTGCTCTCGTGGTGAAATGGATATCACAGCGGTCTTCGGAACCGCCGTTGGGGGTTCGAGTCCCTTCGAGAGCATAAAAATAAGGAGAAAAATGCGAGGTATTTGGTGACTATATTTTTAGCGAATCGGAGAGACTCGAACCGAGCGCCGGCGAAGCTGTCTGAAAGACACGGCGCGAGTGGAGGCTAAGGGAATGAGATTATTTTGAGTTTGAAAAACGAAAAATAATCCATGAGAGTAGCCGAGTCCCTTCGAGAGCATCTAGGGAAGGAGTGATTAGGTCGGTACATTTTTAGGGTGTGTCAGCACATCCTTTTTATTAAAGACAAAAATAAAAATGTCTCTAAATACCTTGTTATTGTACTCAAAATAAGGTGATTTTTATTGAAAACTGTGGATAAAGGTGTGGATATGTGTATAAAAGACACTTTATTTTGTCTCTTATACTGATGTCTTTTTGTTGAAAAACCCTTGTTTTTCAACGATTTTTAGCATTTTTGATTTATCAAGGTGCAACCTTCAGTAATATGTTTCATGTGAAACATATTGAAATGGTTTCATGAGTAACATTCATAGCATTATAGCTAATGGTTTAATTGATTTTAATGCTAGAATGAGAACAATGGCGAAGCACAATGAAGTTGGAAGAGTTGGTGAGAATATTGCAAAACGATTTTTAGAAAACAAGGGCTTTAACATAGTAGAGCTTAATTATCGTAAAAAATGGGGAGAGATTGATATTGTTGCTAAAAAAAACGATATCCTACATTTTATTGAAGTAAAGACTATTTCAGATCCAGTAGCCAGATCCTTTATAACAGGATCTCGTGATGTTACTCATGAAACATTTAAACCGGAGGATGCCGTGACAGTGTGGAAAATTAAGAAGCTTCATAGGGCTATTAGTTCTTATTTATCTGAAAAGAATGTTTCTCATGAAACGCCCTGGCAACTGGATATTGTTGCAATAAAACTCAATGAAAAAATAAAAGAGGCAAGAGTAAAATATATAGAAAATATGGGTCTCTAATTATAAAGGACATTCCGCTATAGCGGAATGTCCTTTATAAATGTCTTTTATAATGTTACTGGTTAATAACAAAATCGGGGCGCCAGAATTTCCGCCTCGTGCCAGAGAAGAGATAAGTCTCAATCTCAAGGGGGCGGACAGGCGAACCCGGAATCGCTCAAATTTTCTCAATCAGGAAAATTTCCGCAGAAGTGCATAGGCACTTCTGGTTAAAAACAGAGTCGGGGCGCCGGGATTCGAACCCGGAGTCGCTCGGTCCCAAACCGAGAATGTTAGCCGTTACACCACGCCCCGACTCTATTTTTAACCCCAAACGAGAATGCCTACCCCCTCAGAAATCTTCAGTTTCTGACTGGGTTAGCTCCGCCAGAGGCGGACAGGCGTTACACCGCTTCCCGTGTATTTCTATACTATAACTTACATAGTGTAGCAATATGAGCGCTAAACTTCAATAAAAATTACTGACAAAGCTCTCTTTCTGGTATTCTTTTATAGTATTAATGACTAAGAAATCTTCTAAAATTGGTGTACAGGTGCCCACAGCGGGCGGACCTTACAAGGTAATTGAAACCGGACAATGGTCTGAACCCATAATTTCAGGATGAATTTCTGCTTTCTTTAGACGTTTTACAAGTTTTTTGCTTGTAAAGATGTAATCAATTCTCCAACCTACATTTCGTTCACGAGCGCGTTGCCAGTGTGTCCACCATGTATATTTTTCTTTTTCATTTGGATGAAGTGTACGGAATGTATCTATAAATCCTGCAGAAAGTATTTCGTTGATACCTTCTCGTTCTTCTTTTGTATAACCATGCTTACCTTCATTTTGCTTAGGGCGCGCTAGGTCAATAGGAGAGTGGGCAACGTTTAAATCACCACAGAAAACAACAGGTCTTTTCCTTTCAAGCTGTTTCATATAGGCTAAAAAAGCCGGATCCCAGTGTTTTTCACGGAGTGTAAGGCGTGAAAGATCACCTTTTGAATTGGGTGTGTAAACTGAAACAATATAGATTGTTCCCGTATCTATGGCAATAATACGCCCCTCTTCATTTGGATTACCATACCTATCTTCTTCAAGTTTATATTTCTTTACCAACTCTTTTGGGAAACCAAGAAGAATGCTCTTGGGCGCTTGCTTGATAAAAATAGCAGTACCACTGTAGCCCTTTTTCTTCGCCGAAGACCAAAATTCTTTGTAGTCAGGGAGATCAAGGGGGGATTGTTGTTGTTCCGCCTTTGTTTCTTGGAGACAAATGACGTCTGGTTTTAATGTCTTTAAAAACAGAGTAAATGCACCCTTCTTCTCAACAGCACGTATGCCATTCACATTCCACGATACTATTTTCATTAGAATTATTATAATGAATTTTTGATACAATTAATACAATACTCCAATATTCTATAGAATATTAGAGTGTTTGTAGGATAAGTAATAAAGGAAATGAAAAACAATGAGGACAAGAATACTGTCTCCTAAAGAAATAAGAGAATTCCAAAAAACGATATGGAAGTACTACAAAAAACATGGGCGTGATTTACCGTGGTGCAGAACACAAAATCCATACCGGATTGTTGTGTCTGAAATAATGCTTCAACAAACACAGGTCTCTCGCGTTTTGGATAAATATAAAGAATTTTTAAGGGCGTTCCCGAGCTTTAAAACACTTGCGCAGGCAAAACAAAGTGACGTCCTTCGCGTATGGCAAGGGCTTGGTTACAATCGTCGCGCACTCGCACTTCAGAGAATTGCTGTAAAAGTTGTTGAAGAGTACAAAGAAAAACTACCACAAGATCCCAAGGTGTTAAAAACATTTCCGGGAATCGGAGAGGCGAGTGCCTCCTCCATTGTTGTATTTGCATTTAATAAATCAGAGATATTTATTGAGACAAATATACGAAGCGTTTTTATTCACTTTTTCTTTAAAAACAAAAAGAATGTTTATGATAAGGATATTTTTCCTCTTATTGAACAAACACTTGATACAAAAAATCCACGAAAGTGGTATTTTGCGCTTATGGATTATGGTGTAATGTTAAAAAAGGGAGAAAACCCAAGTAGAAAAAGCGTGCATCACATAAAACAAAAACCCTTTAAAGAATCAGATCGCTATATTCGCGGGTATATAATAAAACTTTTAATACAGAACAAAAAACAAACTCTTTTCCAACTTCAAAAAGCGGTTCATAGAGATAAAGAAAGAATAGAGAAATGTCTCCACGACTTGAATCAAGAAGGTTTTCTTAAAAAGAGTAAAAATGTATATTCTTTAGTCGGATAATTTTTCATGCTACACTTTTAAGTAATGGAATATTTCTCAAACAAAATTACCGAAGTGTTGACACAGCTTGGCATTGATGGGTCCCGCGTCTCTCTTGGCAATAGCGTTCTTGATTATAGCGAAGCGCTTGTTGTTTTTGTCCTCCTCCTCATTGCTTTTAAGCTCTTTCAAACACTCCTGCTCGTAAACCTGAAGCGGCTTGCGAGCAAGACACAGACAGATGTTGATGACACGTTCATAAAAATTATTGAAAGCATCAAACCGCCCTTCTACTCTTTTGTTGCCGTTTACTTAGCGGTTCAATTTCTCGTCGTCTCCTCGTTCATTGAAAAACTTATTGATGTTGTTCTTATTATTTGGATTGTTTATGAGGTGGTAAGTGTCTTTCAGATTCTTGTTTCCTATATCATTGCAAAGCGTTTCCAAAAAGAACAAGATACAGCAACGCGAAGTGCCTTAATAATGCTTGGTAAAATTACCAAAGGTGTCTTGTGGGCGGTTGGAATTTTGATGATTCTCTCTAATCTCGGCATTAACATCACCTCACTTGTCGCGGGCCTTGGCATTGGTGGTATTGCGATTGCGTTTGCATTACAGAATATTTTAACTGATCTCTTTTCCTCGTTTGCAATTTATTTTGATAAGCCGTTTATGGTTGGAGACTTTATTACTGTCGGTAAAGATTCTGGAGTGGTTGAGAAGATTGGTATCAAAACAACTCGTATTAGAGCCCTCTCCGGCGAAGAGCTTGTTATTTCAAACAAAGAGCTTACCACGGCACGAATTCAAAACTTTAAACGCCTTAAGGAGCGCCGATTGGACATTGTGCTTGGTGTTGTCTATGGTACAAAAAAGGAACAGTTGGAGAAAATCCCGGGGATGCTCAAGGAAATTATTTCTCATGTTCCAAAAACTCGTTTTGACAGGGCGCATTTTAAAACGTTTGCTCCCTCGTCTCTTGATTTTGAAATTGTTGCGTATGTTGAAAGTGCCGACTACGCGGAGTTTATGGATGCTCGTGAAAAAATCAATTTGGGAATTGTTGAGCGTTTTGAAAAAGAAGGCATTGTATTTGCTTACCCAACACAAACGGTCTACATTGAAAAATAAAATTTTCAATTGTAATCAATCATTGTACTTATTTGTGTGGTGTTATACTTCGGAAGTATAACACGAACAAAAGAGCTCGTTCTTGATTTTTTAATTGAGGAATTTCTAATAAAATACAAGGTGGTTAGTTTTCAAGTACCTCAACGAGCTTTGCTTTAAGAGCAGGAGCGCTCGTGCTCGCAAAACCCTCTTTCTTTTCAACGAGATTCCCCGAAAGTAGTTTCTCTACGCTCTCTCCGCTCTCTTCCAGAAGAGAGCGGTTTATATGTTGTAAGGTTAGCGCGCGTAGGTCTCGCGTGCTTGTTGTGTCGCCTTCTGTGCGTAGTGTGATGATGCCAAGAAGATTGTTGTCATACATATCAACCACAGCTCCTCCTGATGAGCCTTCTTGTGCGGTAATGATTCCCCCAACAGAGACAAGGTCAAGTGGGCCGTATTTTTCTTCAGAGAAAGTGAAGATTTCTTTTATAAGAGTAATACTTGAACTTACCCATAAATCACGACTAATGGTGATACCACCAAGGAAACCTGCCGGATACCCGGCGACAAGCACGGGATCTCCGCGGCGGATTGTTTTTGAGAGAGGAAAGATATCAAGTGAGGGGAAGCTCTCCGGCCTTTCTGTATTAGGATTAGTGGTACCCGTGATATAGAGAAAGGCAAAATCGTTTTCCCCCGTTGATGTTGTTTCCGGTTTTATAATGCTCTCAATATTTTCATCAATCCATGATGAGGAAATAAAAAGAGGTTCTGCAGTATAGGCAACGCGGGCAGGAGAGCCGGTTCGTATCACACAATTAATAAAAGGAGTATCCTGATAGGTTTCAAGGAGAAAGTATTGCGCGACGTGTGCATTTGTAAGAATGACCCCCCGCTCATCAATGATAACACCGCTAGCACTTATTGGATTAAAGAAGCCGCCATGCGCAGGTAAACAAAATATATTTACCACTGCCTCTCGTGTTGTTTGGTTAACGTGCACCCCTGAAAGGGTTATTTTTTTAGGAATTGGAAGAGGTATCACGGCAGTGCTACTTTCCTGAAGGGTCTCTAGAAAATCTTTTCCGACAAGAGCCTCTTCTTTTTCTGCTCTGGTCGTGTTTTCAGGAAGAGGTTGAATGGGCACTTCTTCCGGAGATTCTTCAATTTCTTGAGGTTTCTCCCCACTTTCTTCTACTTGAGGCGCCGGCGTGATGTCTTGAATATAAACGAACGTTTGTTGGGTTGTGGCGATACCTAAAAATGCTAAAATTGCCGTTATGGCGACAAGCACAGCCTCTAATATTGTTGCGATAGTGTCAAACATATTCTCTCTAGAGTTTCATAATAACACTCTTTTTCAGGAGAAGGATAATTTTTGACAGGTAGAGAAAATATTGCATAGTATTGACAAACGGATATGCTTGTGTATACTATAAAGCATAGCACCGTTAAGCGTGCTATTTTATTGGGTTATTTATGAAGGTCCTTGTAATAGAGGGCCGTTATAAATATAAAGTAAAAACATTTTTATGAACGAAAATACAAACCCAACAGAGGGTGGAAACGAGGAGAAAACTCCAGAAGCTACTCCAGAAGCTACCCCACAAGCAGCTCCAGAAGCTGGTAGTGAGTCAGCTGAGTAACCACTCTTTTAGATGTACGTCTCGTTACTTATATACATAAGTAGAGACGACAAGACAAAACCCCTCCGCCTAAGGCGGAGGGGTTTTGTCTTGTATGTGTTGTTTGTGCTATATTTTGTCTGTACAGGGCGGGCGTAGTTCCCGCCTGAGGCGGGTCAGCCTTTGGCTGAAAATGGTAAGGTAAAAGATGCCAAGAAGCGAGGGATCACTTACCTTTAAATAGAAAATTTGCGGGCGTAGTTAAATGGTATAATATCTGCCTTCCAAGCAGAGGTTGGGAGTTCGATTCTCCCCACCCGCACATACAACACGCAAAACCTCTGCGAGAGCAGGGGTTTTGTTGTGGTGTACTGCGGTTCGAGAATCGAACCGAGGCGACGCGAAGCCCTCTGCGTAGCCTTAGCGGAGCAGAGGAGTCGCCGAGCGCGGGTCGGGTAGCTCAGATATTTTTGGAATGAAGTGAACAAGAATATCGAGCGAAGCTGACCGATTCTCCCCACCCGCACATACAACACGCAAAACCTCTGCGAGAGCAGTATACACACAAGTCAGACTTGTGTGGTATTGAACCATTACGGAGGGTTGACAAATTAAAACAAGTATGATTATATTCTTCTAGATGTGAACATTGCAATAGGCGTGTTTGCCGTAGCAGAAAGTGCCTTATTCTCGGGCTTTTTCTGCTACGGCACACCTGCATTCCGCGTCTGTGCTTCGTTGGCCCCTGTATTTAACAGGTACAGGGAAAAACCCGACTAGCAGTCGGAAAGGAGACGAAAATGAAATACGCTTCTCTCGATCTCGGAACCGTTGAGGCGGTCTTCAACAAGCTCGGCGGCCTCGAAGGCGCTCGTGCGTTTCTGCGCGACGAGCAGAAGCTCGCTCCGGTCTCGTTCGAACGCAACGAGCACGGTCACATCGTGCTCACGATCACCGGTCTCGATCTCACGGGCGAAGAGGAAATCGATCGGCTCACGGTCGCCGGATTCAGCGTGAGCGACTGGGCGAAGTCGTGCATGCTGTCCGAAAAGAAGGACAGCTACGATAAGAACCATCGGCTCGTCGCCGGAGTAGAGTACAAGATCTCGCTCATGCCCACACAAGAGACCGGGCGCGATTCCGACCGCACCACCGATGCCCTGCGTAAGCGTGGCATCGAGAAGTACGGGTACAAGTTGCCGCTTGCCGGCATCGTCCCGCGTATCCGCGAGTCCATCTCGGACGCTAGAATGAAGGAAATGGGGTTCTTGTACATCGCTGCTCCCCATGACCCCATCAAGGATTCCGACGGTGCTCCGGGTGTGCTCTGCGCGGGCCGGCGCGACGACGGGCTTTGGCCCGACGCGCTTTGGGATCATCACGACTATCACTGGCATGACCACGGTGCGTTCGCGTTCCTCGTCTGACGAGATAGCACTCTTGGGCCCCGACACAATGTTGGGGTCTTTTTTTACACAACACTTTACATAAAGCGCTAAAACACGTACCCTAGCAACTATTATGGAACATATTGAAATTAAAGAATTAGAAAACTCTCAAATAGAAATTACGGCAAGCATCTCCGTTGCGGACTATGAGAAATACCGAGGAGGCGTCCTCAAGCGCTTCGGAGAGTCTATGGAGGTAGATGGCTTCCGAAAAGGCAATATCCCCGAGGAGATGATTGAAAAGAAGGCAGGTGATGTCGCCCTCTTGCATGAAATGGCGAGCGAGGCAATTGCGGACATTTATCCGAAAATCATAGAGGAGAAAAAGATAGAGGCAATCGGCCGCCCCGAGATAACCATTACCAAAATGGCAAAGGGCAACCCGCTTGAGTTTAAGGCGATAACAGCGGTTGTCCCCGCTTTTACATTGCCGGACTATAAGAAAATCGCTCATAACATTGTTCAGAAAGAAGGGGAAGGTGAGAGCATCGTGACTAACGATGAAGTAGAGAAAACCATTCTTGAGATCCGCACCAACTGGGCGCACCAGATGGAGCGGGTTAAAAATGCGGGTAACGAAGAGTCAACTGACACAACAGGACAAGAAGCCCAAAAGTCGCCTCACGCGACGGGGCAAGAAAAAAATGAAGAACCAATTTTACCTGAGCTTAACGACGAGTTTGCAAAACAACTCGGTGATTTTAAGAACGTCGCCGACCTCAAAGCAAAACTAAAAGAAAATCTCAGGACAGAAAAGACGGCAAAAGATAAAGAGAAAGTTCGTGTTGCTCTTATTGAGGAAATAGTAAAAGAGACAACTATTATGCCGCCTCAAATATTGATTGACGGAGAACTTTCACGGATGATGGCGCAATTTAAGGACAATGTCGCGACGATGGGGCAAAAGCCGGAAGAGTATTTCAAACAGATTAAAAAGACAGAAGACGAGGTGCAAGAAGGGTGGAAAGGCGATGCGCAAAAGCGAGTCAAGACACAGCTTATTCTGCATAAAATTGCTGATGAAGAAGGGCTCTCTGTCGGCGAAGATGAGCTTAAAAAAGAAGTACATGCTGTGATGGAAAAATATCCTGAAGTTCGTGAAGAGCAGGCGCGTGGATATGTTGAAAACATTCTTCTTAACGAGGCCACATTTGCCTTCCTTGAAAAGCAATAAAAAACCGCTATACTCTAAGTATTATGTTAATTCCAACTGTTATAGAAAAAACACAAGGGGGAGAGCGAGCCTACGATATCTATTCACGTCTTCTTAAGGAGCGCATCATCTTTTTAGGCGGTCCGATTGACGACACGATGGCAAATATCATTATCGCTCAGCTGCTCTTTCTTGAATCAGAAGACCCCAAGAAGGATGTTTCTTTGTATGTAAACTCTCCCGGTGGTTCAGTGACCGCAACTTTGGCGATTTGCGACACAATGAATCACATTAAACCGGATGTCTCTACAATTTGTATTGGTATGGCCGCATCGGGAGCATCAGTTATTCTCTCATCAGGAAAGAAAGGAAAGCGCTTCATGCTCCCTAACGCAGAGGTAATGATTCACCAGCCATTCGGAGGAGCGGAGGGGCAGGCATCTGACATCGCCATTACGGCAAAACATATTCTGGAAACAAAAGACCGTCTCAACAAAATTATGGCGAAGAATACTGGGCAGAACCTCGCACAGATTGAAAAAGACTCTGACCGCGACTTCTTTATGACGGCAGAAGATGCTAAAAAATATGGCATCATTGATGAAATTGTGAAGTCCAAAAATCACACGGGGAAGAGTAAAAAATAAGGAAAACCAGGGGTTTTCGCTTAGACTTTTTCAATACGCCAGGCGCCTGGCGTATTGGGGTGCCTTCTTTAGGAGGCTTGTTTTAGCCATTAGACAAGCCTCTATTTTCGTGATATTATTGAAATGTAGTGCACTCTACCTATTGTGAAAAAAGAGAGAGTATGTCAGAAAGAGAAAGAGATAGAGAGAGGGCAAGACGAACTTTAATTACCGATTTTTAACTATCCCGTTTGTTTTTAAACATTTCCTTACTTTCTAAAATGTAGGTTAAAGATTCTTTTAATTTCCCAAATCCTTCTTTAGTAAGAGAGAGAGGAAGAAGGCGTATAAAAAACAAACAGGAGCAAGAACCATGAGCCTCAAACTTATTTTGTTCTTGCTCGGATTCGCAGGCCTTATCGGCATCGCCGTTGGTTACTTTCTGCGCTTCCTCATCGCTATGGGGAAGCGCGGTTCCATTGAGCTTCGTACCAGGCACATGGAACTTCAGGCACAAGAAAAGACAAAGAGAATTATTGATGAAGCTGAAAAGAAAGCACTTGCGATAGAGAAAGAGGCAAAAGAAAAAGCGAAAGAGCAAGAAACAAAAATTCAAAAGAAGGAAGATCGTCTCATTAAAAAAGAAGAACTTCTTGACACAAGACAGCTAGATCTTGGTAAAGAAGAAGAGACACTCAAAAGCAAAATAGAAGAGGTGCGCGCCATAAAAGAGCGCACAGAAAACTTAGAAGAGGAAAAAAAGAAGCTACTTGAAAAAGTGGCGGAACTTTCTCTTTCCGATGCGCGTGATGCGCTTATGAAGCAAGCAGAGAAGGATTATGAAGAGGATGTGCTCGTACGCCTTCAAAAGCTTGAGCAAACAGGAAAAGAAAAAATTGAACGTCGCGCGAAAGAAATTTTAACAACAGCAATTCATCGGCTCGGCAATGCGGTCTCTTCAGATGTTTTGGCAACGTCGGTTACCATTCCTAACGACGAGATAAAAGGAAAAATTATTGGAAAGGAAGGGCGGAATATCCGTGCTTTTGAGCGCTCTGCCGGTGTTGAACTTATTGTTGACGACACGCCGGGTGCGGTTCTTATCTCTGCCTTTGATCCCGTGCGCAGGCAGATCGCTCGTATGGCACTTGAAAATTTAATTATGGACGGGAGAATTCAGCCGGCGCGCATTGAAGAAGAGGTGATAAAGGCAAAAGAAGAGATAAGTAAAATCATTAGAGAAAAAGGAGAGCAGGCTGTATATGAGTGCGGCATTTTGCATCTTGATCCGCGACTTGTTTCTATCTTGGGAAGACTCTACTTTAGAACGAGCTATGGGCAAAATGTTCTTCAACATTCAATTGAAATGACTCACATCTCGGGAATCTTAGCAGAAGAACTGGGGGCTGATGTCGCGGTTGCAAAAGCGGGAGCGCTCCTGCACGATATCGGAAAGACAGTAAGCCATGAGGTGCAGGGCACTCATGTTGAGATTGGACGCAGAATTTTGCAGAAATTTAATGTTGACGAGAAAATTATTCAGGCGATGCAGTCGCATCACGAGGAGTATCCCTATGAGACGGTTGAATCAGTTATTGTGCAGGTAGCAGATGCGATTTCAGGGGGTCGGCCCGGCGCGCGTCGTGATAGTGTAGAGAACTATCTAAAACGTCTTGAGGACCTGGAAAGCATTGCAAATTCATTTGAGGGAGTTGAGAAATCATATGCTATCTCTGCCGGGCGCGAAGTGAGAATTTTTGTTACTCCCGAGAAGATTTCTGATTTTGAGGCGCGAAAAATTGCACAGGGAATCGCACGGAGAATAGAGAAAGAGCTTAAATACCCCGGAGAAATCAAAATCGCGGTCATTAGGGAGTCTCGTGTCATTGAATACGCACGATAAGCTAGATACCAGATCCTAGTCTCTAGACTCCAGCCTCCATTTTTAGCTCCTAGAGCAGGGCTTGCCCCCACGCTGAAATATATGATGCGCCGGAGGCGCGTTTGTTAAAAACTCATATACTTCAGCGTGGGGGCTTGCGCGCTTATCTATCCCTAGTATAATAGCCACATAGAGGTTATATCCTTTATTAATTTATAAGAAAGTTCCCCTGCCTCCTGATGAGTAATTTTTCAAGGGCAGGACAATATACATATATGAACAAAAATAAAGCAGCTCTCGTTGATATTGTTAACGAGACGATGGGTGGCACAAAGGCAGATGCTGAACGAGCAGTAGACGCTCTTTTTGGCGCAGTTGTTGACACCTTGAAGAGCGGTGGTGAGGTTTCTGTAGCGGGATTTGGCGTTTTTTCGGCCAAGGAACGCGCAGCACGAACTGCACGCAATCCACGAACAGGCGAGCCAATTCAAGTGCCTGCCATGCGGGTACCTAAGTTTAGAGCAGCAAAGGCGCTCAAGGACGCAGTAAAACAGTAAGGATTTATCCTTTTTCTCGGTTTGTACCAAAGTAGTACAGCCAATAAAACAAAACCCCCTTTAAAAGGGGGTTTTGTTTTATTGGCTGTTGGTTCAGTGCAAGAGATTTAAAAGTTAAAGCCCAAGCTCTGATTCAATTGCTTCAAGATCGGCGTCAAGGTTGTCTAAATTAGTTGTATCAAGGTCTTCCTCAATGTCGCCCACCTTATCGGAAGTTCCTTGTGCTTGCAACTCATCAATTACTCCATCGTTATCTGGAGAAAGGCTTTCCAATGATGAGGACTGCTCACTCCAAAGATAAAGACCTCCGGCGACAAGTATAATGATAATAATCACAATGCCAATAAGTGGGCCAAATGATTTGTGTCCACTCTCATCACCGTCAGGCATACCAGACATCTCTCTTTGTGCAGTTTCGGTATTTTCTAGGGGAGCTCCCATATTTTCTTTGTTGTTCATAGATTTTTTAGATTAAATTAGTAATGAGTTACTCAGTGCTATTTTCATTTTCTTCTTCATCATCACCTTCATTACCTTCATCTTCTTCTGATGCAGCGTCCTTGAGTTCCACAACTGCCTCTACTAATGCTCTGTGTGCGGTTCGTATTTTCTCTACTGCTCCTTTCACTGCCTCACGAAGGCTCGCAAGGGCATCAGCAGGCGTTTCACCCGCTCGCAGACTCTCACTTATTGTCGTTACCAAAATAGGGATATCAGCAACGGCGTTTTTTGCATCAATGATTGTATCTCCTGCAGTAGTAAGAAGATTTCGAACAGACTGCATATCAACTCCTCTTTCTTCAAACTTCTCTACCCGAGAGAGAATTCTTTCCGAAAGAATCTGAAGCCTTTCGGTAGCTGCTCCGAGACGGCTTCCCATTCTTAAAATAAGCGCTTCAATGCGCAAAATGCGCCCTTCAAGTGCTTGTGCTCTTTTCTCTTGTGCTTGAGTTTGTTGCTGGGCAGCTTTTTCTTCTGCTGCCACTCTCCTCTCCTCAGCCTCGCCTTGTACACGTGTTGTCGCTTCTTGTGTTTCTACCGTCGCTTCACGTCGTTTTTCAACGTCTTCTTTTTCAAGAAGCGTGTCACGTTTTTCATTTAATCGTTCTTGAAGCGTTGGTCTTTCTGCTGTAGTGCGCTCTTGTGCAAGCGCAAACCCCGTGCTTGCCATAAGTGCAAAAATAGCAAGAGGAATTATAAATGTTATGTTTTTCATAAGATTGTAATGTTTTTAATTATAAAAGATTAATACTACACATTTTATTTTATGGTGGGATGTCAAAGTTCTTTGTGGCAGACCTCTTTTTACCACTACCGTACTTACGCTTTATTCTACCTAAAAAGCCTTTATAAAGCCACTATGTTGAAAAGTATCTATAAAAAATTGACAAATAGATAAAAATTTGTCGTAATACTGCTAAATTTATCTCTACACCTTTCATTAACCAACAAACATGTGAGAGGTTGAGTTAGCCTAAGTGAAGTCACCGGCTCAAAACCAAAAAATTACCAACCTCTTTTAAGAGCAAGGCGTTTTTTTTATTTTTTTACCCCCCATACTTTTCTTTGTAGAGTGCGAATGATTTTTCAATTGCCTCAAATGCCTTTTCTTTCGGTAGCCACTTTCCCACCGTAACTTCTTTTTCTTGCAGGTCTTTATATACCTTAAAGAAGTGTTGAATTTCCAAAAGTAAGTGTGACTCAACCTCTGTAAGGTCGTAGATAGAAGAAAAACGAGGGTCTTCAACGGGGATAGTCAGGATTTTAATATCATCTTCGCCGGCATCGTTCATTTCAAGGGCCCCGACAGGGCGTGCCTCCACGAGACTCCCCGGGATAAGTGGCTCATGCGCAACAACCAAAATATCAAGCGGGTCGCCATCGTCCCATAAAGTTTGAGGGACAAAACCATAATTTGTCGGATAGTGCATCGGCGAGTAGAGAACACGGTCAAATTTTATAAGTCCCGTTTCTTTATCAAGTTCATATTTCACACGGGAAAGCTTAGGAATCTCAACGATAACATTGAGCCTTTCTTTTTCTCCGTGCGGTATATCGTGCCAGTGATTCATAGTGCGAGTAAGTGGTTAGTAGTAAGTAGTTGATAGTTCTCTTTTATTTTATCTCAGTTTCTTTTTCCTGCCCAGACGCCTCCTCCCTTACTTCGCTGGAGTCTTCTACGGAGGTAGTCTTATCTTCCGGGCTCTCAGGGAGAGATTCTTTCTCTTTAAGAATCTCTTCAGGTTTTTCGGCACTCGGAATTTCTTTTTCCTCTTCTTCGGGAGTTTGTGTTATTCCTTCACCACTTTCAACTTCTCGAATATCAATCTTCCATCCTGTAAGTTTTGCCGCAAGACGCGCGTTTTGCCCGCCCTTACCAATTGCGAGTGAGTATTGATCTTCGTGCACTCTAAGGGTCGCACTATGCTCTTCTTTATTGAGGATAACCTCAACAACTTGCCCTGGTGAGATGGCGCGTTCAATAAAGAGTGCTTCATCAGAAGACCATTCAATAACATCAATTTTCTCGCCCCCTAACTCGCTCATAATGGTTCCGATACGGACACCTCGTCCACCAACACATGAGCCAACAGGGTCAATGTGTTCATCGTTTGAGCACACGGCAATTTTAGAGCGAGATCCTGCCTCGCGCGCGATTGTTTTCACCTCTACTGTTCCGTTTGCAATTTCCGGTACCTCTATTTCAAAGAGTTTAAAGAGGAACTGTGAATGTGAACGGGAAAGCTTAAGGGTAATGTCACGAGCCGTTTCATCTACGGTGTAGAGATAAGCGCGAATACGGTCTCCCGACTTAAAATATTCTCCGGGGATTTGCTCGTTGCGTGGCAACACCCCAATGACACGGCCGAGGTCTACATAAATGTTGCCTCGTTCAATTCTTTGCACCGTTCCGCTTACAATTTCTCCACGGCGTTTCTCAAACTCATTCATCACAGAAATCCGCTCTGCCTCGCGGATTCTTTGTATGATAACTTGCTTTGCTGTCTGTGCGGCAATTCTTCCGTAGTCACTTCGCATCTCAAGAGGAAAGACGAGCTCTTCTTCAAGTTGTGCGTCTTTCTTTATCATCTTCGCATCTTCAAGAAGAATGTGTTGCTCAGGGTTAAAACGGATGTGCGTTTCCTCTTCTTTCTCTTCGGGAGAATCCTCCTCATTATCAGTACGAGTAGCTTCGGGATTTTTTGCTTCTTGTGCTTCGGTTACTTCTTCATCAACCTCTTCTTCCACTCTCACCATAGATTCGTCCACCACGGTTTTAATTTGGTTAAACTCAACCTTACCGCTGTTCAAATCAAAAGAAGCGCGAACTACTTGTCCCCTTTTTCCATAATCTTTTTTATACGCAGCAGCCAAAGCATCCTCAATTGCCTCAAGAATTTTTTCTTGCGGGATACCGCGCTCTGTCTCAAGCTGTAATAATGCAGACTTTAGTGTTTTTAAATCAAACATAGCAAAGTTTTTGGAATGTTAATGGGTAAAAAAATAAGCCCGTTTAAAACGGACCATTACTACCTCTTTGTTCAATTACAATAAAATTATTCTAGCAAATGAACGGGGTATGTCAACCCCTCACCTAGAAAGCGTGTTGCAAGAGACTCCACTATTACTGAGAGAGGAATGCAATAAAGTATCTCTATAGAAACAAACGCTTTTCTTTGATAAACTAATATGAAAGAAAACTTTTTCACTAGCATTTTGTGTATTTAGATGAAGAACAACTAAAAACCTTTCTTCTTCGTGCCGGGCTTGCTGGCCGTGAGCTTCTTGAAGAAGCCCATCAAGAGGCTCGGAGAAAACGGACTGCTTTTCATGAAGAGCTTATGGGAAGCGAGCATCTCTCTGAAGAGAGTGTAAAAAAAGCATGTGCGCATGTGCTTGGGATTCCTTATGTTTGTATTCGTGAAGAGGAGTTAGACCCCGAAGTTCTTATGATTATTCCAGAGCCTCTTTCAAGAAGACATAATGCATGTGCGTTTAAGCGTGACGACACAACTCTCTTTGTCGCATTTTTGGACATTGAGGATTTAAAGAAACTTTCCTTTCTTTCTCAAAAAACAGGACTTATTATTCGCCCCTCTCTCACTGATAGCGCTTCACTGCGCAAAGCGCTTTTACTTCATCAAAAACATCTCACGCAGACGTTTGGTGGGAAAATACGAACCAGCGTCAAAGCCCTCCCTTCTTACAAACAAGAAAAGGACGATGAAGAGGTGAGTACTCTTGCCCTTTTTGCGCAAGATGAGGCTACGGAAAACCTCCTCTCTCTTTTAATTGAACATGCTCGACTTTTCCACGCAACTGATATTCACATTGAGCCACTCGAAAAATCACTACGAGTTCGCTATCGCATTCTCGGGGCACTCTACAGCGCAATGGAGCTTCCAGAGTTGGGCAGTACCTTGTTAGTCGCTCGTGCGAAGTTTTTGTGCGGGCTTTCTCTTTCAAACACAAAGACACCACAAGAGGGGCGCTGTTCGCTTACGTTTTCTCTTGAAAAAGTATCATTGCGTATATCTACAATGCCCACGCGCCTTGGAGAAAAGATGATTATTCGTATTTTAGAAGAAGGGATGAAAGGTTTTACCTTTTCGGGGTTAGGTTTTGTGGGGGAGAATTTGGCGCTTGCCCATGAGCTTGTGGAGAAGAAAGAAGGACTTGTTCTTATCACGGGGCCAGCGCAAAGTGGAAAGACGACGCTTCTCTATACTATATTAGACACTCTTAACTCGGGGAAACTCGCTCTCTCTTCTGTTGAAGACCCCATTGAATACCAACTTCCTTACGTCAATCAAACACAAGTTAATGTCAAAGAAGGACTTACCTTTTCGCGGGCGTTTCGTGGTGTACTGCGTCAGGACCCTGATGTGGTGGCACTCTCAGAAATTCAAGGGAGTGAGATTCTTTCCCTCTCGGCACAAGCCGCATTAAATGGGAAACGTGTTTTTGCGACAATCCATACCAACAAACAAAGGGGAGAAGTTCCCTTACTTCTCGAGAAGGGGGGCAACTCTCCCACACTTTCTTCTGCGCTCTCGGGGATTATCACCTGCCGTCTCATGAGGAGGCTCTCCGAGAACACAAAAAGAGTAAAACTTACAAAAAAAGAATTCTCACTTCTTAAAGAAAAGGTAAACACTCGCAAACTCTTACGGATATTGCGCGAAGAGGGAATTATCGGGGAGAATGAAACATGGCGCGATATTCATGTTTCTATTCCGGAGGGAGATGGCGACTATGATGGAGTCGTAGGCGTCTATAGTGTGCTTATGGTTACGCAGGCAGTAAAAGATTTGCTCGCAAAAGATGCAACTCCTTTAAAAATAGAAGAAGAAGCAATCCGCCACGGCGCACCCTCTCTTTTAGAGGACGGCATCATTAAGGCGGTGGAGGGTAAGACGAGTTTGGATGAGGTCTTTCGTGTATGTATGTCATAGTATGGCGCGCGGTGCTATACTCAAACAATTATGAAGAAAAGAAAACTCACCATTATCGCTAATTGGAAAGCAAACCCCGATACCCTCGGCAATGCACGAACACTATTTCGTAGTATAAAAATTGCTGTAAAGAAACTTGTTGGCGTTGAAGTTTTTGTGTGCCCCCCTTTTGTGTATCTTCACGAGCTTTCTAAAATTTCTAAAACACACAAGCTCTCTCTAGGGGCGCAAGGGGTCTCTCTTTTTGAGGGGGGAGCGCATACGGGAGAAATTTCTCCTGCGATGCTCTCTTCGGCAGGGGTCTCGGTTATCCTCATTGGGCATTCCGAGCAAAGAGAACAGGGAGAAAGTGATAAAAACATAAATGAGAAGATAAAACTTGCCCTGAAATATGGATTTCGGGTCGTCTTGTGTGTTGGTGAAAAGGTGCGAGATAGGGATGGAGAGTATTTCAGGGTGGTAAAAGAGCAACTTCAGAAAGATCTTAAGGGCGTTGCGCGGGGGAGGGTGGAGAATATTATGATTGCCTACGAACCCATCTGGGCAATTGGTGCGCACGCAAAGCATGCTGATACTCCGGAGAATTTTGTTGAGATGTCTATCTTTATTCGCAAAGTTTTAAACGAGCTTTATAGTAAACAACATGCCTTAGGTGCGACTATTCTCTATGGTGGTTCAGTGAATGATAAAAACGCGGAAAGCTTCTTGTTGTGTCGCGAGACACAAGGTTTTCTTATAGGGAGAGCGAGCCTTGATGGCGGAAAATTTAAAGAGATTCTAACGCTTGCACATATACTGCGATAAGTATGTTTGAGAGGATAGATCGTATAAAAGATTTGAGAGGTAAAAAGGTGCTCGTTCGCTCTGATTTTAATGAGGTGATAAAAAAGGGCAAGCTTGCCTCCGATTTCAAAATTAAAAAAACATTTTCCACCATTTCTTTTTTAAGAGAAGCAGAGGCAAGTGTTATTTTGTTAAGCCACCATTCAACAAAAAGGCAAAGCTTACGAGTCGTTGCAGACTATCTGGGGGAACATTTTCCTATCACATTTATCGGCGATGTGTATGATGTTGAAGGAATAAACGCGGCATTGGAAGGAGGAAATATTGTCTTATGCGAGAATCTTCGCTTTTGGGATGGAGAGGAAAAGAATGATAAAGAGTTTGCAAAGCATCTCGCTTCTTTGGGGGATGTGTATGTCAACGATGCGTTTGGCGTCTCTCATCGGGAGCATGCATCAGTTGTTTCGCTTCCGCGTGAGGTGCGCTCTTGTATGGGGTTTTTACTTGAAGAGGAGATACAAAACCTCACTCCATTTCTCACTCCTCAAAAACCATCGCTTATGATTTTAGGGGGAGCAAAGGCGAAGAATAAGCTGGAAAGTGTACCAAAACTCCTTTCATTGTTTGATGAGATATTCATTGGTGGTGTGCTCGCCAATCACTTTTTTAAAGAAAAGGGGTTATCCATAGGAGCATCTTTTTTAGACGAAGGGGTTCAGGTGGCGTCGCTTCTTAATAATCCTCATATATTTCTTCCGCAAGATGTTGTTGTTTCTTCAAAAGAAGGGCCGCAGAAGCGTGGAGTTCATGAGATTTTAGAAGATGAGTGCATTTTGGATATTGGTGATGAAACACTCGCCCTTTTGAAATCAAAAATAGAACGCGCACAAAGTGTTCTTTGTGCCGGACCCTTAGGAACTTATGACAGACAGGGGTTTGAGAAAGGAACACGGGAGGTGTTTGAGATGGTGAGAAAAAGCGATGCCATTTCAGTCGCTGGCGGGGGTGATACCGCGCGGTTTATTATTGAGAACAATCTTGAAGAAGGGTTTACCTTTCTCTCAACAGGCGGTGGCGCGATGCTCGCTTTTCTTGCTCATGGGACACTTCCCGCACTAGAAGCACTTAAAAAAACCTCTTGAATCACATTGAGTTACATTGAATGATAAGGACTTTCTCTACAATACTCTCACATTCTCGAGAATGTGAGAGTATTGTAATTATTGTTTACGTTTACTTTTCTTTGGTGAATTTTTTTAGAAAAGTAACAAATAATTTTCCATAAGGAGAAAGGGTGTGCTCAACGCTTCTCCCTTTGTATTTTTTATCAAGAAGCCCCGCAGTAAGAAGTCTTTGAGTATGTCCTGAAATTGTTTTTTCGTTTGCGTTTAGTTTTTTAATGATTTCTTCAAGTGTAAGAGATGGATGTTTTTCAAGAAGTATGAGAACCTCCAAGCGCCAATGATTTGCCGCGCCCTTGAAATATCTCTCCAACTTTTTCCCTTGTTTTATATTTTTCGCCATACCAGTATCGTACCATAATACTCTTATATTCTCGAGAATATAAGAGTATTATGTAAGAGCGTGTTTAATTTTCTGCGCGACGTTATCTATCTCTCCGTCTTTATATACACCGAGTTTGTGTAGCGCCTCCTCATAGAAAGGAATGATATGAATATGTGAGTGAAAGACAAGTTGCCCCCCCGCGGGTTCATTATTCATCGTAATCTTTAACCCCGAAGCACCGAGCCCTTTTTTGATTGCTTGTGATATTTTTATTAAAGGCGATGCGAGTGAGGCAAGTGTCTTTTCATCTATATCAAAAATATTTCGCGTATGTTTTTTAGGAACAAGGAGTGTGTGCCCGTATGAATCAGGGTTGATATCAAGAAAGGCGTATGAATATTCGTCTTCATAGAGTTTTGTTGCAGGGATTTCTCCTGTGTGGATGATTTTGCAAAAAAGGCAATCTTTATCCATATAATTTTATTGTATCAAATATAAACTCTTTCGTAACGACACTTCAGTTAACTGAAGTAAATTTTATCAAAGTGCACCATGGTGTCTTGAAACACTCAAAAACCCTCATATGCAGTGCAGATAAGGGTTTTAAGATTTACTCTCACCAATTTTACCACCCTTGACTTTTTGAGTGAGTGGCGTAAGGTAGGAGTATACGTAGCCCCGGGAGGGGTTTTTTAGTAGACTCAAGCGATCTTCAAAAAAGGAGAGCTGAGTGGGAGATTATGTCACTATTTACCTACTTACAAGAATCTAAAGCAGAAATGCGCCATGTAAACTGGCCAACCTCTAAGCAAACCGTTATCTTTACGGTGCTTGTGGTGATTATATCTTTGGTAATTGCATTTTTCCTTGGTTTTTTTGATTTTTTATTTTCGCGCTTGCTTGATCTCCTCATCGTGTAAGACAAATTACCTTGTAACACACCAACCACTAACTACTATCTACTAACTACTGATTAACTTATGGCCAGACAAGAATTAAAACCAGAGCGTAATTGGTACGCAATTCACACCTACTCCGGCTATGAAAGTGCTGTGGCGCGAAATTTACGCCAACGCATAGAGTCTCTGGGGATGGAAGATAAAATTTTTAATGTCATCGTCCCCACTGAAAAAAAGGTAAAAATAAAGGGAGGGAAACGCATACAAGAGGAAGAAAAAATATACCCAGGGTATGTTTTGGTTGAAATGGTCGTGACAGATGATTCATGGTATGTAGTTCGCAATACGCCACGGGTAACTGGTTTTGTGGGCACGGGCGTGTATCCGGTACCTTTGGAGAACAAGGAGGTAGAAACGCTTTTTAAAAGAATGGAGACGGACGTTACTAAGCACACCATTGACCTGACTGTTGGCGAGGCGGTACTTATTACCGACGGACCTTTTAAGGAGTTGGAAGGAAAGGTTGATGAGATAGATGAAGAGCGAGGGAGGGTGAAAGTACTTGTTTCTATGTTTGGGCGTGAGACACCGGTAGAACTAGATTTTCTTCAGGTGAAAAAAATCTAGTTCGGGTAATTGGTAATAAGAAAGAATATTCCACCTGTGAAGATTTACTAAAGGAGGTTCTTAAAATATTGAATACAATGGTTTCCAATCGTTAAGCTTTACTGACTACTTACTACTGACTAATTTAATCTCGAAAAACTAATTTTATCCAGAGAGTTTACAAAAGTTCTACATTCATATATAACCTATACATATTGTGTTATGGCTAAAGTAATAAAAAAATTAAAACTTCAAATTTCTGCAGGAAAGGCGACTCCAGCCGGAACAGTCGGTCCTGCGCTTGGGCAGGCTGGTGTTAATATCGGTGAGTTTGTCACCCGTTTTAATGATGCGACAGCAAAGATGGTGGGAGATGTGGTGACGGTTGAGATTTCTGTTTTTGATGATAGGAGTTTTGATTTTGTATTAAAGACGCCTCCTGTCTCTGGGCTTATCAAAAAAGCGGCAGGCATTGAGAAGGGCTCCGGCCAGGTCCCTATAAAGAAAGCAGGGAAAATTTCGAAATCTCAACTCAAAGAGATTGCAGAGAAGAAGATGCCTGATTTGAATGCACATGATATTGAGGGAGCAATGAAGATTGTTGAAGGTTCTGCGCGTTCAATGGGAGTGGAGGTAACCAAGTAGAAAGTTTTAAATTCATAGAGTAAAAAATCCCCCAAATGCGTTTTTCGCATTTGGGGGATTAAAGTTCTCGCCCCGTCACCCCCTTTCCATGGTGATGAAAGAAAGGTTCCACTTATTTTCTTCATTTTTTGGGTAAAAAAACTGCTCTGTGTTATCCCAACCACCTTGTTTCAACTCACTCATAGAAACAGGAAAATACACATCATCTGCTTTTGATTGAAACTGCTTGTCTATGAGAGTGAGATATATCTTGTCTGCGAAAGGAAGGAAAAGGTCATAAATCTCCGCTCCACCGCCAATCATAATCTCATCCGCATCAGGGGCTGCTTCTTCAGCAATGGTGGTTGCCTCTCTAACTGTGCCGGCGGTTTGGTACTTTCCGTCATCGGGAACAGTTGGTGTTCTGGTGAGAATAATAACGGGGATTCTCTCGAGCATACTCTCAGGAAGATGCATCCCTGTTTTTCTACCGACGATGAGCGCCTTCTTTTCTGTGAGTTCCACAAAACGCTTCATATCAGCCGGAACACTTGTAGGGTTCCACGGGAATCTGTTGCCGCGGCCAATTGTATACTTGCTGTCCATAGCTGTAATCAGTGATATGGTCTTGTTTGTTAAAGGTGCTTTCATAGAGCTCTCTCCTGTGATGTGTCTGTTCACCACTATACATCAAAGCGGTCAATGTGCAAATTATTGCTTTTTTATCTTGCTATGATAGGAATAGAATAGACTTTTGAATTTTGACAGGAGAAACAGAAATGCAACAATACCTTGAATTACTTGACTGCGTACTTACACACGGTAAGAAGAAATCTGATCCACAAGGAGTCGGGAATCTTGCTATCTGCGGCTACCAAGCGCGCTTTCTTGTTGAGGATGGTTTTCCACTTGTAACAACGAGAAATCTCAAGGGGTCATTTAAGGCCATGGTCTACGAACTCCTCTGGTTTCTTCGAGGGGAAACAACCACTAAATTCCTTAATGACCACGGAGTTCATTTTTGGGACCAGTGGTCTACACCAGAGATTTGTAGTTTACTTGGATTAGAACCAGGTGACCTTGGTCCGATATACGGAAAACAATGGCGTGCATTTAGTTGTGGAGACGGAGTAGAGGTTGATCAAGTAAAAACAATGCTTAATCTTCTCAAAACAAACCCCGACTCCCGACGCATTATTGTTACGGCTTGGAACCCAAAGGAAATTGACGAGGTATTCGTAGCTCCCTGTCATTGCTTCTATCAATTTTTTCATGCCGAAGGTGAGTTATCACTGCATGTGTTTCAAAGAAGTGGTGATGTTCCTGTTGGAGTTCCTTTTGATATCGCCGAGTATATGCTCTATCTTTTGATGGTTGCGCAGGTTGTAGGACTGAAACCCTGTGAACTAGTGTACACCTTTTCAGATGCGCATATTTATCTTGATCAGGTTGACGGTGTAAAAGAGCAGCTTAAAAGAAGCCCGCGTGCGCTTCCAACGGTAAAAATCAACCCCGATGTAGAGGATATTTTCTCGTTTCGATATGAAGATTTTGAGCTTTGTGATTACAATCCTCATCCTAAAATCAAATACCCTGTCGCTATGTAGCAACAGGGTATTTATTTAATTTTAAAGAGTGCCCTGTTGCACCACAAACATCTCCTTGTTATGCTTTTCTTTATGAGTAAGCAACGCAAGGTTGTTGATATCACCTTTGCTAAAGAAGGATATAAAGGTGTGCTTGAAGAGATTGCAGGCAAAGGGGTGTGTCCATTTTGTCCTAAAAATTTTTCTTGGCATACGGAGCCAATTCTGCATAGAATTGGTAAATGGCTTATAACTTCTAATTTTTGTCCGTATAAACACACGAAGCACCACCTTCTTCTTATTGGGGAAGAACACAAGGAAAACTTTGCTGAGCTTACAACAAAAGATCTGGAATGTGTTCAGAAATTGACAGATTGGGCGATTAAGGAGTTTTCCTTGAAAGGAGGAACTCTGACTCATCGTTTTGGAGCAACCGAGGTTACCGGCTCCACAGTATGTCATCTCCACTTTCATTTAATTGTACCTGAAGAAGGGAAGACTGTGCAGTTTCCTATAGGGTAAAGAAAAAGCCCGTGATTCATTGTATTGAATCACAGGCGTATTTTTATTCAAATGGTACAAAAATTATTTCTATATTGTGTGCTCTGAGAATTTGCTCCCCATCAAAGTATGCTTGTCCTCCTTGGAAGAAACATCGCTTGAACCCTGTTTCAGCGATTATCTTTGCACAATCTGCACAAGGAAATACTGAGAGATAGATATCTGATCCTTCAAGCACACCTTTGGCTGCTTCAACTATGATGCTTTTTTCAGCATGAAGTGAAGAAGATGCCTCAGGGTGCGTTCCTGCTTCTACGAAATCTCTGATATCTCCAAGGCTGTACGGAGTGTGATCAGAAGGAAGGTGGTGATTGTGCGCTGAATATGTAATTTTACCGTCTTTTACAACAACAGCTCCAACCCTTCGCCACCAATCGGAAGTTTTTTCTCCTTCATGACAGGCATGCCTCATTATCTCTTTATCAAAGCGATCCTCGGAGACTTTATCATAGGTAACATTAACTCGTTGAGACACATGTTGCTCATCCCAACGAAGAAAAACCGTATCAAAAGTCACCCGTGCTTCTGGAAAATACTTTGCAAGAAACCGCTGCATAACACCTTCCTGCGTAGTGATCACCTCTACTTCAGAGAGTCTCGCAAGATTCTCTTCCGTGAGTATTTCAACAGAAGGAAACATATCCAGCGACTCAACCATGATTTTTATCAAGGCAGGATCTACCGCGCGAATCTCTTCTTCAAAGTAGGCGAATTCCTTACAGAACTGAGTACCTACTATGTACAAAGAGGTGACATGCGGTTTCCATTTCTTGAAAAGTTGGATGTATCCATTGTGAACGACGGGAATGTAGAGAAGAAGTGTCTTTTTCATACCTCCCCCACCATTTCTTGGATTATCTCCTGGACCCTACCGAGATGTCCTTTAAGAATGCGTTGAACGAAATTTGAGGTTGAGGTATTTTCTGCTTGCCGTGGCAGCACCACAAGTTCTCCGCAAAACCGCTTTATAGCAGTTCGCTGTTCTTCAGGGTAACTATCCTCAACCGCGATGTAGATATGTGGTTTTATTTTTTCAATAAGACCAAATTTCCAGCCCTCTTCTTCGCCAACATCGTCAACGGTAGTAACGTAGTCCACACAAGAGAGATAGCTAAGCATCTCCACTCTTTCTTTTTGTGGAACAATCGGTCGAAACTCTCCTTTATAGAGATTTACTGCGCGGTCAGAATCAACACCAACCACAAGAATGTCTCCGTGAGTCCTTGCGTTCATGAGATAGCGAACATGTCCTATATGGAGCATATCCCACGAACCTATCGTCACTACAATTGTACGGCCATTTTCGGCAAGTGCATTTGTTAAGCGTGACAGCTTTTCATAATCCTCAATAAACTTGTTTTCGTTTCTCATCTCATCCTCCAAAGAATTCAAAGTTCATAGCTAGAACCTATGGTAATGATATTGAGATTTAAGTCAAATTGACAAAGTGGAGCTTGGGTTGGCGGGGTGTTACAATAAGGAGATGATACAGGAGAAGTTGAGGGAAACGATTCACAATGCCACTCAAGAGTGGGGTGTGAGGGTAGAGGATATTCATCTAGAGCATCCGGCTGATTTTACTCACGGCGATTTTTCAACGAATATTGCATTCCAGATTGCCGGAAGGCCGGATACTAGAAAATCGGGAAACGAAGAGGGGAAACCTCGCGAACTTGCAGAGAAAATCGCAGAGAAACTGCGCGTGAAGGAGAGCGATGAGATAGAAAAGATAGAAGTCGCCGGAGGCGGCTTTATTAACTTTTTTCTCTCAAAACAATTTTTCAACAAAAGTTTGGATGATGCCATACGCTTGGGGGATGAATACGGCAAAAATAAAATATTTGAGGGAAAAAGAGTAATTATTGAATATACCAATGCAAATCCTTTTAAGGAGT
>JBBDJW010000013.1:0-14037 GCA_040879685.1 Minisyncoccota bacterium
AGATCGATAGTGAACAAGTACCGTGAGGGAAAGGTGAAAAGAACCCCGGTGAGGGGAGTGAAATAGACCTGAAACCATATGTTTACAAGCAGTCAGAGCGGGCTTTATGTCCGTCATGGCGTGCCTATTGAAGAATGAGCCAACGAGTCTATCTATACAGCATGTCTAAGCCGGAAGCGGTGGAGACGAAGTGAAAGCGAGCGTTAAAAGCGCGTTTTAGTTGTATGGATAGGACCCGAAGCCAGGTGAGCTTACCATGAGCAGGGTGAATCCCGCCGAAAGGAGGGAGGAGGCCCGAACCGGTTGGTCGTGCAATTCCATCGGATGACTTGTGGTAAGGAGTGAAAAGCTAATCGAACCTGGGAATAGCTGGTTCTCTCCGAAATAGCTTTAGGGTTAGCGTCTTGTGTACCTTTTGGGGGTAGAGCACTGGATGGGTTGAATAGGGGGAAACCTCGTCACTCCAATCAAACTCCGAATACCAAAAGTCAATTGCAAGGCAGTTAGACTGTGGGCGCTAAGGTCCATTGGTCGAAAGGGAAACAGCCCAGATCCCAATTTAAGGTCCCTAAATCCATACTCAGTGCACTTAAGGAGGTGTGATTTCTCTGACAATGAGGAGGTTGGCTTAGAAGCAGCCACCCTTTAAAGAAAGCGTAACAGCTCACTCATTCAGAGATCGCGCGCCGCAGATAATCGGGGCTTAAGTATGGTACCGAAAGTGGGGGTTTATGAACTTCATTGAGGAAGTTTATGGCGGTTACGAACGCACGTTTGTAACCGTCCATCATTGTTCTTTGTTATCAAGAAAATATGACGGGGCGTAGCTCAGTTTGGTAGAGCGGCTCCTTTGGGAGGAGCAGGTCGCTGGTTCAAGTCCGGTCGTTCCGACCATATTTTCTTGGTTGTTTTTGTGAAAAGCGAGTGTAGCTCAGACGAAAGAGTACTATGTGATGGGGGACAATCAATCCTACTAAATAACATAGTGGTCGCAGGTTTAAATCCTGCCACTCGCTCCACATTTTAGTTTGCCAAACAATGCGCACGCGCATTGTTTGGCTCCTCAATGAAGTTCATAAGCGGTAGGAGAGCGTTTTATTCTGCGATGAAGGCAAAGGGGTGACCCATGCTGGAGCGGATAGAAGTGAGAATGTTGGCACAAGTAACCGCAAGGAAGGTGAGATCCCTTCCCGCCGAAAGACTAAGGTTTCCTTTGCGATGTTAATCAGCGAAGGGTTAGTCGGGCCTAAGGTGATGGCGAAAGCCGCAGCCGATGGACATACGGTTAATATTCCGTAACCTCGCTAGTATGCGATGGAGTGACGGAGGAAATAAGCACGAGCGCATTATTGGATTTGCGTTTCTGGTTTTAGAGGTGTTTCTTAGGTAAATCCGGGAAACTGGCTTTGATGCCGTACTTCAAGAATTGGAGAAATTTCAATCTTCGGAGCGAGAGATTCGTGTGAAGAGCCTTCCAAGAAAAGCTTCTAAGCTTAATACTATTGAGTCCGTACCGTAAACCGACACAGGTAGTCAGGTCGAGAAGACCAAGGCGAACGAGTGAGTGTTCCCCAAGGAACTCGGCAAAAAAGCAGCCGTAACTTTGGAATAAGGCTTTCCAGCCCTAGATTTGGGGTATAAAATAAATCATATGCACGCTGTGTATGTGATTCAAAACGATGTAACCAAAAAAAATACATCGGGTATACTTCTAATCTCAAAGCATGATTGTCAGCACACAATTCCGATAGTAAAAAATTTACCAGTCGGGAATGAGGTTGTTGACATTACATTTATATTGAACTTTTTCGAAGTAAGGAAGATCCATACCAACGCGAAGGCAAGCTCAAGGCATAAGGTAGTGCCAAATAGAAATTGCTTTTGTGAACGAGAAAAAGTTTGCTTTGAGCCCCAAGTCTAGGGCTGGACGCAGCGAAAGTACCCCTGGCGACTGTTTATTTAAAACACAGCTCTCTGCGAACTCGCAAGAGGATGTATAGAGGGTGACGCCTGACCAATGCCAGAAGGTTAAGTATCGGTGGTATAAAACTTTTAGTTTTATGCTGGCTGATATAAGCCCTGGTGAATGTCGGCCGTAACTATAACGGTCCTAAGGTTCTGATACGAAAGAAATTTGGTATCAGAAGGACTAGGACTGTTATAGAAACGATAATAAACAATATAATGCCACAAGTTGCCTCACTGTATAGTGATATACAGTTGGTCCTAAAAAATATCTGACTATATGCTGGGAAATCTGTGCATAAAATGCTGTAGAATCGGGCGCTACTGAATGATATACTTGAAACAAGGGCGATATACTCCTTGTCTAGTATCATGAGTAACAAAGCGACTCGTGCAGAAAATCAGCAGGAAAGACTAATTACCATAGGATGGATTATTGGGTTTGTTGATGGCGAGGGATGTTTTTCTCTCGGGTTAGTAAAACAACCGGAGAAGAAAGAAGAACATCGTACTCGCAAAGGTTACAAAACCGGCTATCAGATCTTTTATGAGTTTGCAGTAACTCAAGGATAAAGTAGTCTTAAGAGTCTGCAAATACTTCAAAATTTTTTTGGAGATGAATCATAAACGCGATACATCCGAAATAATTAGAATCCTCAGAAACCAAACGTCAGACAAGTAGTGTGATACTACTTGAAGATAGAGTTCGGGCCATATAGCGATATATGGAAGGAAGCCCTAGCGAAATTCCTTGTCTGGTAATTTCAGACGTGCACGAATGGCGTAACGACTGGGGGACTGTCTCGGGGAACAGCTCGGTGAAAATGCAATGCCGGTGAAGACGCCGGTTACCCACAGCTAGACGAAAAGACCCCGGGAGCTTTACTACAACTTGTCATTGGGTGTATGGCCGGACTGCGTAGCATAGATGGGAGACTTTGAAGTCCTGATTTCGGTCGGGATGGAGTCGCCAGTGAAATACCATCCTTTTTGGGCATATATTCTAACCTGCAGGAAAACCCTGCGGAGACAGTGTCTGGTGGGTAGTTTTAGTGGGGCGCTATCCTCCTAAAGAGTAACGGAGGAGTCTATTAAGGTTAGCTAGGTGCGAATGGAAACCGTACCGATAGTGTAATGGCACAAGCTAGCTTGACTGCAAGGCGTACATGCCGAGCAGGTGCGAAAGCAGAGCATAGTGAACCGACAGTTTGCTTTAGATGCAGCTGGAGATTAACGGATAAAAGTTACCCCGGGGATAACAGGCTGGTTCCGCCCAAGAGTTCATATCGCCGGCGGAGTTCGGCACCTCGATGTCGGCTCAACTTATCCTGGAGGGGGAGCACCTTCCAAGGGTTTGGCTGTTCGCCAATTAAAAAGTTACGCGAGCTGGGTTAAAACCGTTCATGTGCGAAGTAAATAATATATTTGGCTCATGAACCCGTTTTAATCTTATCGAATTTTCGTCTATGAAAAAGAATAGAAACCAACCATAATCACGGCGGCGATAAATAGAAATATTTGTCGAGAAGCTAGCTTATATCGGTAAAATCCTACTCTTAATTGAGGGACAATACCGAGGGAAACTGTAGTGTAATAAAAAACATAAAATGCAGTGCCCGTAGAGACTGAAAGCTAGACACCTGGAAAGGTGATGATACAGTCCGATCCCGCCGGTAATGGCGGTGTCATACAAATATGTGTGGCAACATTTGCGTGAGACAGGTTGGTCTCCTATCTGCTGTGGGCGTCGATTCTTGAGAAGATCCATCAATAGTACGAGAGGACCTTGATGGACTGACCTCTGGTGTACCAGCTGTCGTGCCAACGGCACCGCTGGGTAGCTATGTCGGGAATGGATAACCTCTGAAAGCATCTAAGAGGGAAGCCAACTTCAAGATAAGGAATCATTTGAGGGTCCTAGGAGATGACTAGGTTGATAGGCTTTAGGTGTACGCACAGTAATGTGTTAAGCCGAGAAGTACTAATTACCCGACGGAATTATATTAGGAAATCTAAGAAGCATATGCATTGTAGTGAAACATACGTTCAAAATATTTGTTGAGAGTTTTGTTCTGGTGATTTGTCGCTGAGGTCACACCTGTTCTCATTCCGAACACAGAAGTTAAGCTCAGTTGAGGCGATGGTAGTCCTTCGGGGCGAGAGTAGCTAGTCGCCAGAACAAAACTCTTAACAGACACACATCTCTCCTGTGAGATTAAGCTCAATTGGAAAGAGCTTGCCTCGCTGGTAGTGGGGCGAGAGTAGCCGAAGAAGGATAAAATAATCCGCATGTCGGCAGAACGGAGAAGTGTGTATATCAAAAGGAAGGGAAAAACGCCTCATTTGGTCAGAAAATGAGGCGTTTTTCTCTAAAAAACACTATTGTATGGTACTATAAAAGTTATGGTTTCTTACTCTCGTCGACAGCAGTTCAAGTATGGTAGTTTCGCTTTTCTTTTCGTATTTATAGTGCTTGTCTTTGTTTATTTTTTCTACTTTACTACTCCGGAGAGTTGTTTTGATGGGAAGCTTAATCAAGATGAAACACAGGTTGATTGTGGCGGGGAATGCTCTGGAGTGTGCGCTCAAGGAGCGGACGTAGTTGTTGAATGGAGTAGAATTCTTCTGCGCACTACGGGCGAGGTAGATGTTATCGCGCTTTTACGTAATCCAAATAGACGCTTTGCAACAGAAGAGATCGCCTACACTTTTTCTCTTTATGACAAGGACAACCTTTTAATTACTGAGCGTCGTGGAGTAACTTTTGCAAACAAACAGGAAACATTCCTTGTGCTTCTGCGAGACCTTAATGTGGGAGAGCGAATACCACAGCGGGTTTTTGTAGAGCTTATACAAAAGAATCCATGGAAAGAGATTACCACTGCTCTACCACAGCTTTCTATAAACAACAGAGCGTTTCTTCGGGCAAGTGAGACAGTAAATGGCCACGCACAACTTTCTGCAACAATTACGAACACCTCGTTTACTCCGGTACAAGATATCTCTGTCTCCGCCGTTGTGTTTGATACCTCCGGCAACGCCATTGCCGCTTCTTCAACATATCTTGATGAGCTTCCTGCACAGACGGCACGAATGATTTCCTTCTCCTTTCCCCATCTACTTCCTGAAATAACGGGTAGGACGCAGATATTTATTAGAGTTCAAAACACCATTAAGCGCTAAGGAGCGTTAGTCTCCTCTTGCGCTTCAAACCATTTTTTTCTATGGTGCAGATACTACTTCCGCGTAAAGAAAAACTCTTGAAGAGTGCGAGTAATACCTTTTTAGGAATAGATTGGATTCTTTTCCTTGCGATCCTTCCTCTTCTGGGGGCGGGTCTTTTAGCTATGAGTTCGTTTGTGGGCGATAATTATTTTTTTACTCGACAAGTCCTGTGGATTTTTGTTGCGATACTTGTTTTCTTTTCATTTAGTCTTATAGACTGGAGATTTTTGCGACGTAGTGACATTCTTATCACGCTCTTTATTCTTGGCGTACTCTCATTATTATTACTTTTTCTTTTTGGGCATAGTGCCGGTGGCGCACAAAGCTGGTTTCGTTTAGGATCTTTTTCATTTCAGCCTTCTGACCCAATGAAGATTATCCTTATTCTCGTTTTAGCAAAATATTTCTCTAGAAGACATATAGAAATTGCAAATATGAAACACATTGTTGTTTCAGGACTTTATGCTTTTGTTCCTACGATTTTAGTTCTCCTTCAGCCTGATTTTGGAAGCGCACTTATTATCTTCACCATATGGCTTGGTATGATTATTGTCAGCGGTGTCTCTAAAAAACATCTCGCACTTGTTTTTGCTGTAGGACTCCTTGCTATAGGATTTTTATGGGGGTTTGCATTTGAAGATTATCAAAAACAGCGAATTCTCACTTTTGTGCATCCGCTTGCCGATATGCAGGGGGTGGGATACAACGCATATCAATCAACCATTGCCGTTGGCTCTGGCGAGGTCTTCGGTAAAGGAATTGGATATGGAACGCAGTCGCGGCTCTCATTTCTCCCGGAGCACGAGACGGACTTTATCTTTGCAGCGTTTGTTGAAGAGTGGGGTTTTATGGGAGCGCTTATACTTTTCTTTCTTTTTGGGGTTGTGTTATGGAGAATTTTACACAACGCTTCACTAGGCGCGGGTAATTTTGAGATTCTTTTTGGTGTCGGTGTCGCGATATATCTTATGACGCACTTTACCATCCATGTAGGGATGAATATAGGGCTTTTGCCGGTAACCGGAACAACGCTTCCCTTTCTCTCATACGGCGGTTCGCATCTGGTAACAGAGTTTGCCGCTCTTGGAATCTTGATGGGGATGCGACGCTATCGCAGAACGGCACATAAAGAAATGATGGAAAACGAATTTATCGGTGTCTAGCACTCTGGTATATGGCAGAGAGATGCGGTATCGTGTTAAAGATACAAGTATGAAGGATGAAGAAGTAGAAAACCTTATACACAAAGAAGAAAAAAGACAGGAAGAAGCTGTCAATCTTATTGCTTCTGAAAATTATGTCTCCAATGATGTGCGCTCGGCACTCGGAAGTGTTTTGGTTAATAAGTATTCAGAGGGATATCCTGCGGAACGTTATTATGCGGGGAATAATGTTATTGACGAGGTTGAATGTTTGGCACAGCACAGAGCGCTTTCGCTCTTTTCTCTTGCAGATGAGGAATGGAATGTAAATGTCCAACCACTCTCAGGCACTCCGGCAAATTTAGCAATCTACAGCGCGCTTGTCCCGCTAGGAGGGAAGATTATGGGCATGAAGTTAAGCCATGGCGGGCATCTCTCTCACGGACACAGCATCTCATTGACAGGGAAGCTGTGGAAGCAAGTTCCTTATGGTGTTTCGCGAGAGAGTGAGCTTTTAGATTATGAAGAGATTGGGAAGCAGGCAGAAAAAGAAAAGCCAAAAATAATTGTCGCCGGTTTTACTGCGTATCCCCGTGCCGTTGATTTTAAAGCGTTTCGTACAATAGCCGACAGTGTCGGAGCATATTTAGTGGCCGATATATCACACATTGCAGGTCTCATTGCCACAGGCTATCATCCTTCGCCATTTTTATATGCTGATGTGGTTATGAGTACGACGCACAAATCGCTTCGCGGTCCGCGAAGCGCACTTATCTTCTCTCGCCTTGGTAGTGGGCCATCAGGAAGTGAGCTCGCTTCAAAAATAGATAAAGCGGTTTTTCCGGGGCTTCAAGGTGGTCCGCACGAAAATCAAATTGCCGCGGTTGCTGTTGCTCTTCGTGAGGCGGCAGAACCGGAGTTTAAAAAATATATTGGAGAGGTTCTCAAAAATGCAAAGGCTCTTGCCGATGAGCTGGGGAGCCTCGGGTGGAGGCTTATCTCAGGCGGGACCGACACACACCTTCTTGTAGTTGATGTATGGATGAAGGGAGAAGGGATTGGCGGCAAGGAAGCGAGTGAACGATTGGAAAAAGCAGGAATTATCGTTAACAAAAACACGATTCCTTTTGACGAGCGAAAGCCCGCAGACCCTTCAGGGATTCGTCTTGGGACACTTGCCGAGACGACACGAGGTAAAAAAGAGGAGGATATGAAGGAGATTGCGCGTAGAATAGACACCATTTTGCGTTCATAGCTTTCTATACTCACCAATGATGCACTTTAAAAGTGCATCAAGCGAAAATGTGCAAATATGTTCAACACCCGATGTTGAACATATTGAACAAAGCTCGCTCATGCCTTCCCCATACTATCTACTATCTACTAAATACTATATACTAAAACGTACTATATACTGAAACTATGCTTATAGACGGAAAAGCATTAGCGCAGAAAATAAAAGAGAGGCTCAGGGGTGAAATCGCGAAGCGCGATAATGCGCCGCTCCTTAGTATCATCAGTGTTGGTGAAAATTCCATCTCAGAAAAATACTTAACGGTTAAAAAAAAGCTTGCAGAGGAGATCGGTGTTAGGGTGGAAGAAATTCATTTTAAAAACGAGAGTACCGAAAAAGAGATTAGAGAGGTACTACAAAATCATAGAGAAAAAAACACAGGGATTATCGTACAACTCCCTCTGCCTCCACAATTTGATACAGGGAAAATTTTAGATAGTATTGCCCCTAAGAATGACCCTGATATGCTCTCCTCCTCTTCTCGGGATATGTTTGAACGAGGAGAGAGTACACTTCTTCCTCCCGTGATAGGGGCGGTGCAAGAAATTGTAAACGAGTATAACATTGCGCTTAAACATAAAAAAGTGGTTGTTGTTGGCGAAGGGGTGCTTGTCGGGAAGCCATCTATTGTTTGGTTTAAAAGAGAAGGGGCGGAGGTGTCTTCAGTTAACATTGATACACCGAAAGAAGAAAGAAAAAAATTCTTACAGCAAGCGGATATTATTGTTTCAGGAGCGGGGGTTCCTCACCTGATAGGAAAAGAAGAGGTAAAAGAGGGGGTAATTGTTTTTGATGCGGGCACGAGCGAGGAAGGAGGAGCGCTGAAGGGAGACATTGCACCCGATGTCGCAAAAAAGGCGGCACTTTTTACACCGACACCCGGTGGCATGGGGCCGCTTGCGAGTGTGATGCTTTTTAAAAATCTTGTATACTTAACACAATGAACTCACTTAATCAGGAGATATTCTTTCTACTTCATAACCTCTCTGGCACTATAGTATGGTTTGATGTTTTATTCATCTTCTCAGCAAAGTTTCTTGTCTACTGGATGGTTCTCGCTGTCCTTGCGGTTATTGCTCTCTTTATTTATTTTGAGGAATATAAGCAGAACACTCCACCGGCACAGGAGCGACGATGGAGTCAGTTTGCCCACCACGCCTTTTTTGCGCTTATAAGTGCAATAATAGCATGGGCACTCTCTGATATGGTGAAGTATGTTTATCCTGTAGCGCGCCCATTTATAGCACTTCCCGATATCACACCACTCTACATTCATGGCGGGTTTGATGCCTTTCCTTCCGGTCATGCGGCATTTTCATTTGCTCTTGCCGGTTATATATTCGTTCGCCATAAGCACTTCGGTACACTCCTTCTTTTTGGAGCGTTTATTGTTTCTCTTTCTCGCGTCATTGTGGGTATCCATTGGCCTGCCGATATCCTCGCAGGAGCATTTATCGGTATAGCAATCGCGCTTTGTGTTCACACGCTCGTTATAAAGTTGCCGTATAAATAGTAAGTAGTGATAAGGAGTAAGGAGTAAGTGATGAGGAATAAGTAGTAAGAAATAAAAAATAATAATCCCAGGACATCCGATGTCCTGGGTAATTGCCCTACCTAGAATTACACCACTCTACGAGCACGGGGGAATGGATGCGTTCCCATCAGATCACTCAACCGTTTCGTTTGCGCTTGCAACATATATGTTTTTCTATAAGAGAGTATTTGGGTATATTCTTTTTGTTCTTGCAGGTATCGTTGCACTTTCGCGTGTTATTGCCAGCGTCCACTGGCCAATTTACATCCTTGCGGGAGCGTTTATTGGTATTCTCGTCGCGGTGTGTATCCACACGCTTATTGTAAAATATTTAGATAGAAAGTGATAAAGGGCAAGGAGAAAGTAGTAAGTTTGCCTACCTGCGGACATCCGCCTACCTGCGGACATCCGATGTCCGACATCGGATGTCCGAATTGAAACGGCAGGCTTTAATATCCCAATATACATCAACCCCCCACAGTGTCCCTATAATACGCTATAGCGTATTATAGGGACACTGTGGGGAGAAGGGAAGCATGAGAAACGGTTCATTTCAGGGTGAAATGAACCGTTTTTACTCTCGCGCCCCTACGATATATTGCCTACCTAATAGGTTCAAATATATATAGTATTGAAAGGAGTGAAGTACTTATAAAATGAGCTCTTTTCTGCTACAATCAATAAATTATGATAAAAACGCGATTAAGCGCGCTCGCACTCCTTATTCTCGGCCTTGCTGTAGGATTTTTTGTCTATAGTTCTGAGGTTTCTCCCGAATCTCGTTTTCCATTCAAGCTCGGGCTTGACCTTTCTGGAGGGACACATCTTGTCTATAAGGCGGATGTGTCAGACATACCCGAAGGCGAAGAGGTAAACTCAATGGAGGCACTGCGTGATGTTATTGAGCGCAGGGTAAACCTTTTTGGCGTTGCAGAGCCGTTGGTACAAGTTGAGCGCACAGCCGGCATCTTCTCTGAAGACAAAGAGCACCGCCTTATTGTGGAGCTCCCGGGCGTCACTGATGTTGATGAGGCTACTGCTATGATCGGGCGCACACCGCTTCTTGAATTTAAACTTGAGGAAGGAGATACCCAAGGAGAAACGACATATATCCCCACTGAGCTTACCGGGCGCTACATTAAGCGTGCCACACTTGGTTTTCATAGCGTTAGCAACGAACCGCAAGTCCTTCTTTCATTTACCAGTGAAGGAGCGGATATTTTTAAAATACTTACCGAGCAAAATGTGGGAAGAGCTTTGGCAATTTTTCTTGATGGAGCCCCTATCTCAACTCCTATAATTCGAGAAGTAATCTCCGGAGGCACCGCCGAGATCACTGGCAGATTCACCCCAGAAGAGGCGCGCAAGCTTGTTGGAAGAATTAATTCCGGAGCGCTCCCTGTTCCGATAGAGCTTTTGAGTACACAAACAATCGGTGCGACACTCGGCAAGGACGCGACCGAAAAAGGGGTTCGGGCGGGCCTCGCGGGGCTTATTGCCGTTTCACTCTTTATGCTTCTTTGGTATCGCTTGAATGGCTTCGTCGCGCTCGTCTCTCTCACGATTTATATTGCGTTGATGCTCGCGCTCTTTAAAGTGATACCAGTAACGCTCACTGCCGCCGGTATTGCTGGATTCATTCTTTCAATCGGTATGGCGGTTGATGCAAACATTCTCATCTTTGAGAGAGTAAAAGAAGAAATACGAAATGGTACCGCGCTTCGTCAGGGTATTCGCGATGGTTTTACACGTGCATGGCTTGCGATTCGCGACAGCAACATTTCAAGTATCATAACCGCAGTTATTCTTTTCTGGTTTGGCACAAGCTTGATTCAAGGGTTTGCACTTGTCTTTGGTATTGGAGTACTTGTCTCAATGATAACGGCAATTAGCGTAACGCGAACGCTTCTTTTGGCGGTGAGTAGAGAAGAGGCAGGTTCAACGGCAAATTTTTTGTTTGGTAGTGGTTTTAAAAAGTAACTATGTTTAGTATTAATCATAAAAAAATATTTTTTACTCTTTCCGGTCTCTTGGTTCTCTTCTCCATTGCCGCAATGTTTATCTGGGGGCTTAACCCAGGAATTGAATTTACCGGAGGAGCCATAAGCGAGATTCGCTATGAAGTGACCCGACCACCCATCTCTCAAGTAGAGTCGGCGCTCTCGGAGCTCTCACTGGGGAGTGTACGGGTCCAAGAAACGGGGGAGAGCGGATTCATCATTCGTTCACAAGGTCTTACTGAAAAAAACAGAGAAACATTCTTCAGTACACTCTCATTTCAAGGTGAGTACACACTGCATGAGGAACGATTCAGCCTTGTCGGCCCTTCTGTTGGCGAAGAGCTTCGCAAGAAGGCGTGGGCTGCCATTATTCTTGTGCTTGTCGGCATTATTCTTTTTGTTGCGTTTGCTTTTCGTGGTATTGCAAGAGATGAAAAAGCAAGAGAAGAGACAGGCGTTACCGCATGGCACTATGGCGCCGTCGCGCTCGTTGCACTCGCGCATGATATAATCATCCCCACAGGCCTCTTTGCGTTTCTCGGGAGCATCATAATTTCCGCACAGATTGATGTTCTTTTTGTCACGGCGCTTCTCGCCATCCTCGGCTACTCCGTAAACGACACTATCGTTGTCTTTGACCGTGTTCGTGAAAATGTGAAGCGCAACTATGAGGAGCGTCTCAAGAAGCCTTTTGATGAAATTGTGGGGGAGAGTCTTAAGCAGACCTATACCCGCTCCATTAACACCTCACTCACCACGCTTTTTGTACTCCTCGCGCTTTTCTTTATCGGCGGTGCGGTGACGCAGAACTTTGTTCTCGTCTTGGCAATCGGGGTTGTTGTCGGAACGTACTCATCTATTTTTCTTGCCACCCCGCTTTTGGTCGCACTCTCAAAGCGAAATACACATAAGAAAAATACACACGAGGAGAAATAAGTTTAAAGTCTCTTCCCTTTTCGGACATCCGATATCCGTGGATTCAGGATTTAATACGGAGAAGAGAAAAAGAAAAATATGAAAAACGACTAATCCCAGGACATCGTATGTCCTGGGATTCAAAAACACCTCATTTCAGGGCGAAATGAGGTGTTTTTGTTACTTAGGAGCCTCGCTTTCAAGTGAGGTATCTATTGGAGTATCTACTCTGGATACCTCCCAGCAAGCATTGTTCAAAGCTAAGCTTTGAACAATTGAACAATGCTGACCTTTAGACTGGGGACTTGCCCACACACCATTCATCATGAAGTTGCCACGGCAACGCGCAGAGCGTGGTGTGGGGGTTGACACCCCCTTGCGACCGCGTATAATGTTCTATGTGCTTCTCAAAAGAGCACTTTTTCATTAGCTCATTGAAAATTAAATAAAGACAGCTAAACATACATATACAAGTACAAATTAGTATCATTTTTTCTTTTGTTCCGTTCCATCGTAGGTAAAAAATTTCTTGCTTTGCAAAAAATTTTTTATCCTTATGAGGGCAAAATATTTCTGTAATACAGAATATTTGCCCACGGCGAGAAAATCTATTTCTTTAATTAGAGTTTGATCCTAGCTCAGGATGAACGCTGGCGGCGTGGATAAGGCATGCAAGTCGAACGATCCCGATTCGTCGGGATAGTGGCAGACGAGGTAGTAACGCGTGGGGACTTACCCTAGAGTTGGGCATAATTCCGCGAAAGCGGGACTAATTCCCAATAGACCCACCACAATTTCGGTTGTTGGTGTGTAAAGTTTCAATTTATTGAGATGCTCTAGGATAGACCTGCGTAGTATCAGCTTGATGGTAGGGTAACGGCCTACCATGGCTATGACGCTTAGGGGAGGTGAGAGCCTGACCCCCACCGATGGAACTGCGACACGGTCCATACTCCTACGGGAGGCCGCAGTCGAGAATCTTCCGCAATGGGCGAAAGCCTGACGGAGCGACGCCGCGTGATTGATGAAGTCCTAAGGGACGTAAAGATCTTTTATAAGGGAGAAAGTCCCGCCTTTGGCGGGATTGATGTTACCTTATGAATAAGGGGCTGCTAAACTCGTGCCAGCAGCAGCGGTAATACGAGTGCCTCAAGCGTTATCCGGAATTACTGGGCGTAAAGGGTATGTAGGCGGCCATGTTAGTCTTTTGTGAAAGCCCGCGGCTTAACCGCGGAGACGCGAAAGAAACGGCATGGCTAGAGAATGTGAGAGGTCTGTGGAACTCATAGTGTAGGGGTGAAATCCGTTGATATTATGGGGAACACCAAAGGCGAAGGCAACAGACTGGCACATTTCTGACGCTGAGATACGAAAGCGTGGGTAGCGAATGGGATTAGATACCCCAGTAGTCCACGCCCTAAACGATGTCCGCTAGCTTTTTGGAGTATCGACCCTCTGAGAGGCCAAGCTAACGCGTTAAGCGGACCGCCTGGGAAGTACGGCCGCAAGGCTAAAACTCAAAGGAATAGACGGGGACTCGCACAAGCGGTGGATCAGGTGGCTTAATTCGACGCTAAACGAAGAACCTTACCAAGGCTAGAAATCTCGACGAAGTCCCGCTGAAAGGTGGGGTGTCCTTACGGACGTCGGGACAGGTGATGCATGGCCGTCGTCAGTTCGTGGTTTGAATTGTTCCCTTAAGTGGGGTAACGAACGCAACCCCTATCGTCTGTTACAAGTGTCAGACGAGACCGCCGCGCAAGTTGGAGGAAGGTGGGGATGACGCCAGGTCAGCATGTCCCTTGATGCCTTGGGCTGCACACCTGATACAATGGCTACTACAACGGGCTGCAATGGAGTAATCCGGAGCCAATCCTAATAAAAGTAGTCTCAGTTCGGATTGAGGGCTGCAACTCGACCTCATGAAGTTGGAATCGCTAGTAATCGCGGGTCAGCTATACC
>JBBDJW010000014.1:0-13970 GCA_040879685.1 Minisyncoccota bacterium
CAGATTACGCCGGATAGTTATGTTACAGAAAAACAACCGCGACGGATTAATGATAAAAATGATCAAACGCAAACAAAAGGACTGTATCGGAGAGAATTTGGCGGCAACGAATGGCGCAACATATCAAAAGAACAAGGAGAAAAACGAGTCTTGTCCGATGAAGAAATTTTAGAGCTTTCAGAAATAACTTTACAGATTGAGAATCACTATGGTTTCCCAGTGGATATTGAGTGGGCATACGAACAAGGAAAATTCCGTATCACCCAGAGCAGACCAATCACGACGCTTTCTGAACAAAAAATTAAAATATCCAAGAAATCTTTAATCGGCGATCCGGCAAGTTATCAGAGACTTTTCCAAGTAGGAGGAATGCCTTATTTGGTTTCCGACGCTTTCATGGACGAATATCGAAAAATTGACGGTCTGGCAATGCTTACTCATGGAACTTGGACAACTTTCTTGCCGAAAGAATCAATTAAGCAAACCCTTGCAGAAGGACTTAAACTTTATAGCAACAAGAATAAATTCGAAGAATATAAAAGTGGGTTCGAGGCATATAAAAAGGAGACCTCAGAGCTGTTCAACGAATTATCACAAAAAAGTAAACTAAGAAAAAGTGAGATTCAGAAATTTCTAAACAGTCTTTCGCATTTGTTTCATTTTTATCGCAGGACAGAATTCTTTGCCACAGATGATGCATACCAATTTTCGTTAAATGATAAAACGACCAGAGAAAATTTGAAGGAGTTTGAATATATAAAGAATTCTGGCCGAGAGTATTTGAACAAACTATATTTTGGAAGCGAGAGTTATTTGACAAAAATTTTAGGCATTCTAGCAAAACAATTTAATCTTACCGATGAAATTTTGAGGCTTTATAGTAAGCGAGACATTCTTGATCTATTTGATAATCAAATAGTGCCAGAACAAACAATAGAAGTCAGGAGATTGGCTTACGTTATGGTTGGAAAAGATGGCAAACTAAATTATATAGACGGAAAGGAAGCTGAAACAATTGTTTCTAAATTTGAGGTAGCACAGCATGAATTTTATCGGGAAATCAAGGGTAAGACTGCTAATAATGGGGTTGTTAGAGGAAGTGCGAAAATTATCATAGCGGATTATGGAAATTTCGATGGACTCAAAAAAATTATGGAGACAATGAACAAGGGAGATATCTTGATTGCCGAGACCACATCTCCAGAACTAATGCCCGCTTGTTCCAAGGCTTCGGCGATTGTTACAAACCAGGGTGGCATGATGTCTCATGCCGCCATTGTAAGTAGAGAGATGGACATACCCTGTATTGTCGGGACTAGTAACGCTACAGATCTCATTAAAGACGGTGATTTGATTGAAGTAGACGGCGATAATGGAGTTGTAAGAATTATAAAATGAAAAAGTGAGCCACCTCCGAAGAAGTAGCTCACTGGTTGAGTTTTCGTGCAAGTGTTGTCGCAATTTTGGAAAGCACTTCCGCGCAAGCGTGGTAGGTCGCGAGATCTTTGCCGTATGGGTTGCTTACCTCAACGACTTCAATCCGCTCCCTCGGCGTGCCAAGCTCTATGAGCCGTTGCGATAGTACTTTCTCTACGCAATAGATGTGGTCGTAGGAATGGAGATTGAGGTCTGAAGCCTTACGGCTTCTATGATCTGTGATGTCCAGTCCTTTTTCTTGCATACATTTTATCGCGTGTGGACTTGCAGCCTTACCTGCATTGCCAGAAAGTCCAGCACTTTCTATCTCGAACTCCTGACGCGAGAGGTCTCGAGCTAGAAGAGCTTGCAACATCGGACTTCGGCAAGTATTGCCAAAGCAAACGCAAAGAATCTTCGTTTCCAATCGTTACCTCCTATTTTCAGTTGTGGAATGTACAATTAAACTAATTGATAGCATAACATGAATTAACTTGTCTGTCCAGTATAAAGCCACCGAATTTTTGAAAGCGAGGACGGCTCGGCATTCCTCCCCTTGAACCCCTCCTGCCGAGCCGTCCGAGCGTTCGTAGCCCCGCCGCCTGACTCGTTAGAGGCAGAGCCAAGCAAAATACTCTTTTCCTTAATTGAAAAAAATTTTAGGGGCGCGCGAAAGAAAAAAATGTAAAGAGTATTTTGCTTGACGGCGAGCGAATGCGAGCGGCAGCGGGGCGCGCGCGTACGATTTAGGTTTGCATCACCACGTGCGCGGCGCGTGGCAGGTGTTCTGTTCAAAATAAGTTCGAGCTTGGTAAAATAGAGACACCAAAAGAAAACACCCCGCAATAAGCGGGGCATTTTCTTTCGGTGCCGGAGGTGGGACTTGAACCCACAAGGCTTGCGCCATACGATTTTGAGTCGTACATGTATACCAATTCCACCACTCCGGCATGTCGTTATTGTATCAGATTTTTTAAAAATTCTTTGTCACTATGTTTTTATCCTTCTCTATACCAACTTGTCCCGTTAGAGGCACAGCCTATAACGGGATTCCACCACTCCAGCGTATCACAAGGGATACAAGTATCTTACTGAAAACATACACGTCCTGCAATCTCTCAATTTTACAGCGCGCTTGTTTTCCTTTACAATAAAAGCATACTCGCCACTAACTAGAGATTAACGAATACTTACTACTAACTAACTTATGGCTCACGGATATAACGATTCTATTTTTTGGGTTGATGTTGAAAAAGTTTCTCCCAACCCATTTCAGCCTCGCAAGGAGTTTGAAGAAGCACGGCTCAAGGATTTGGCTGATTCAATTTTGCAGTATGGCATACTGCAACCTTTGGTAGTGACAAGAAAAGAAGAAGAAAAAGATGAAGGAGGCCTTGCGGTCTCGTATGAACTCATTGCAGGGGAGCGGCGCTTGCGCGCCGCAAAGCTTGCTGGTATCTCACAGGTGCCGGTAATTATCCGTGAATCGGCGGAAGGAGATGAACAACTCAAATTAGAGCTTGCGATTATTGAAAATATTCAACGAGAAGACCTAAATTCCGTTGATCGTGCGCGGGCGTTTAAGCAGTTAATTGATATGTTCGGCTTTACGCATGTCACTATTGCAAAAAAGGTGGGAAAGAGTCGCGAATATGTCTCAAACTCATTGCGGCTTCTCACTCTTCCTGATGAGATAAAACAAGCATTGATAGAAAGGAAAATTACCGAGGGCCATGCACGGCCCCTGATGATGCTTTGTGATAATCCACAAGAGCAAGCGACACTCTTTAAAGACATTATGCTTAAAAAACTCACAGTTCGTGAAGCTGAGCGCTTGGCGCGGCATGGGGCTGAAGAGAAGGTGCGAAAACGATCTTCTAATCTTGACGCTGATTTACTTGCTCTTGAGGAGCGGCTTACCAACGATTTGGGTTCGCGGGTTCAGATTGAACGACGCGCACTTGGCGGTAAGATTACCATAGACTTTCTCTCATCTGATGAGCTTTCAAAAATTTTAGAACGGCTTGAAGCGCACCAAGAAGAGCAAATTGCCTTACAAAAAAAAGAACTTTCACATCCCGACACTGTCTCCCAGACCCTTATTGAGGAGGCTGAGGACCAGCATGAAGGATACGAAAGAGAGAGGGTAGATACCACAAAAGAAGAAGTCCCTGCACAGAGTTCATCACAAGAAGAGAGTGGTGAAAAAGTAAGCAAAGAAGAAGATGATGACCTCTATTCAATAAAAAACTTTACTATTTAAAATTTAAATAGAGTCCCTCGGGAGTAACTAGATAGATTGCTCTGCTATGCATAATAGTGTTGCGGAAATATAAAAACTTTGTAAGGTACAGAAATATGTTCTGTAAGACCTCTCCACTTCTCGCACTCTCTGTCGTTAACAATCCCCACATAAGCGGAATTATTTTTTTGAATCCGCATCTTGTTTTTGCAGTGCATTGCTGATATGCCTGCGTGCAAGCGCTGTTTTCGTATGCATAAGCCACTTCTTGCTTGGCCTACTGTTTGGCCTCGTCTCAATTTCAACACGGTCACCATTTTGGAGAGATGTATCAATCCCCATAAATTTCTCGTTTATGTGCGCACCATAGGTGTGATTGCCAATATCCGAGTGAATTGCATAGGCAAAATCAATCGGTGTAGAGCTTTCAGGAAGGTCAATAACATCGCCATTGGGAGTGAAAACGAACACACGGTCCTTGAAAAAGTCCGTCTTTAGCCCCTCAAGTAATTTCCCCGATTCTGAAACATTTTTCTGCCATTCAATAATATCTTTCATCCACGAAACCTTCTTTTTTGGAGTACTACTCTTTTTGCGTAAGAAAAAACTTTTTAGGATACCTTCATCTTTGTAGGCAAAATGTGCCGCGATACCATATTGTGCCTCGTGGTGCATCTTTTTCGTGCGTATTTGGATTTCAACAATACCACCATCGCCTGTGAAAATGCTTGTGTGCAAACTTTGATAGCCATTAGGTTTTGGAACAGCGATATAATCTTTAATATGGTCGGGGAGCGGCTTCCAGAGACCATGCACAATACCAAGCACCTGATAACATGTCGGAACATCGTGGACGACAACACGCAGTGCATAAATATCATAAATTTTATTAACATCCATGTTTTTTTTCGGAAGTTTTTTGTAAAGGCTGTAGAGGTTCTTAATGCGGTAGAGTGTTTCAAAATTTTTTACTCCCTTCTCTACCAGCGTTTTTTGAAGTTGGCGGTCAACTTTCTTAATATATTTCTCCGTCACGGACGCCTTCTGTTGCAACAGTTTTTTTGTTTGCGCGTACTCTTTCGGATGCACATACGGAAAAGCGAGGTCCTCAAGTGCTCCGCGCAACTCGCTCATTCCAAGTCTGTTTGCAAGCGGTGCATAAATCTCAAGTGTTTCAAGCGCGATACGAAGCTGTTTTTCTTTTGGCAGTGCGTCAAGCGTTTCCATGTTATGGAGACGGTCAACAATTTTTATTATCATCACGCGCACATCTTGTGCAACAGCAAGAAGAAATTTACGCAAACTCTCTGCATGCCTCCGGACGCCGTGGTAGTGATATTTATCAAGCTTGGTTAATCCTTTCACAAGATAAGTTATTTCACTTCCAAATTTTTTTCTAAATGCGGTTTCTTTCACATCACCATCCTCAAGAGTGTCGTGCAGAATCCCCGCCGCGACAAGGGTACTCCCCATACGGATCTTCGCAAGTTTTTTTCCAACTGCGGCAACATGAGTGAGGTAGGGTTCTCCCGAGAGCCTTGTTTGATCTTTGTGCGCCTCTTTTGCAAAGGCAAATGCCCTCTCCACGAGTGCCACATCTTCCCGTAAAGGAGAATGCATTGCGTCTATAATCTCTCGCAGAAGTAGGTCATTCATACTTTTTATTTTTTCTTACTTTCGCTTTTATGAGGATTATGATTGGAGCATGTTTTATCACTACAGCGTTCGGGAATAGTTTTTGTCCCCTCCATCATGAGCTTTTCGCAGAGAGGGCATTTCGCGCCGGTGGGGCGCGCCTTGATGGCGTACTTGCACTGCGGATATTCACTGCAACTATAGAACTCACCAAACCTCCCTCTTCGTGCGCTCATCATTCCTTGAGCACATTCAGGACAAGGGATATCAGTTTTATTTTTCTCTATCTCCTCAGCCGAGCTAGTTAAGTATTTGCATTTTGGGTAGTTACTGCATCCAACAAATTTCCCAAATCGCCCTTCGCGTTCAATTAAATTACTATTACATAAAGGACACTGCTCTCCCGTCTCTTTGGGAGGTTCTACTTCTTTTCCTTCAATCGTAAGAGCTCCTTCACACTCCGGATAGCGCGAACAACTCAAGAACTTTCCACCTTTCCCGAGCTTATAGTTCATATCGCTCCCGCATTGAGGACACAAAAACTCCTTCGGAGCGGCCCCAAGGTTGGTGAGTTTTGGAATAGTGCTCTTTGAGGCAAGCGCCTTGGTGAAGGGGCCGTAAAAATCCTCAAGTGTTTTTGTGTATTCGCGTTTACCACTCGCAATTTCATCAAGCTCGTCTTCCATCTCTGCCGTGAAAGAGTCGCTGATATAGTTTTTGAAATTTTGCTCAAGGAAAGAGCTGACGACCTCACCAAGATCGGTAGGAAAAAGGGTCTTTCCTTCTTTCTCAACATAGTTTCTGTCTAGAATGGTTTTTATAATACTTGCATAGGTGCTCGGTCTGCCAATACCTCGCTTCTCAAGTTCTTTTATAAGCCCCGCTTCTGTATAGCGATGAGGCGGTTCAGTTTGCTTGTGTTCGCTCTCTAATGAAGAGAGGGTGAGTTTCTCCCCTTCGTGAACTTTAGGGAGTTCTGTCTCCTCACGTCCCGCTTCTTTATCAACTGCAAGCCATCCCAAAAAGCTGGTCCGTGAGCCGTTGATATAAAAAGAGGGGACAGCGCTTTCGCTTGCTTCTGCGATAATTTTTGTTCGCACTATTTTTGCATCGCTCATTTGCGAAGCGACAGCCCTTTGCCAGATAAGTTTATAGAGCCTCTTCTGGTCATGATTTGCCCCGGCTTCTTTTTTTGTAACGTCAGTAGGGCGGATTGCTTCATGTGCTTCCTGCGCTCCTTTGCTTCTTGTTTTATGTGTTTTTGCATCAACATATTCTTTTCCGTGCTCTTTTTGAACAAGTGCGATGATTGCTCCTTGAGCTTCGCTTGAAAGGGAGGTGCTATCAGTTCGCATATATGAAATATATCCTGCTTCATAGAGCCGTTGGGCAAGCATCATTGTTTTTGAAGGAGCAAAGCCAAGGCGGGTGCTTGCTGATTGTTGTAGTGTTGAGGTGATAAATGGTGCACGGGCTTTTCGCACTGCGTTGGTCTCCTTTATCTCTGAAATATGCCAGGCGCTCTCTCTCCCTTTTTGAACTATTTTTTCAGCATCATCTTCTTCTTTTGGTTCTTCTGAGCAGGTGAGAGGAAACTCTACTCCCTCGTGTGTTTTTGTAAGCGCAGTAATAACCCAATAATCTTGAGGTATAAATGCTTGAATCTCGCGTTCACGCTCCATCAAAATTCGCAACGCCGGAGACTGCACACGGCCTGCAGAAAGGCCATAGCGCACCTTCTTCCAAATAAGCCCTGAAAGGTCATATCCAAAAAGGCGGTCTAGTACGCGCCGTGCCTCTTGCGCACGGCGCAGGTTGTCATCAATTTTTCGCGGGTGTTTGATTGCTTCTTGGACTGCCTGTTTTGTAATTTCATTAAAAACAATTCGCTTCGGGTTTTTGAGGCAGAGCGCCTCTTTAAGATGCCACGCAATAGCCTCTCCTTCGCGGTCGGGGTCTGTAGCGAGTACAACCTCACTTGCTTTTTCTGCAAGCTCTTTAAGCTCGTGCACTACCTCCATTTTATCAGGCACAATTTGGTAGTTGGGAATAAATCCTCCTTCTATATCAATTGCATTTTTATTGCTTTTAGGAATGTCACGAATATGACCCACAGAAGATTTTACTGTGTACTCATCATTAAGGTATTTTGATATGGTCTTTGCCTTTGCAGGTGATTCAACTACGAGCAGTTTCATATTTGAAAGTAATACCACACCCTCTTTATGTTAGCAAACCTCTGTCTTGTCATATTCTGTGAACCTCCCCCCCGGATTCGCTAATCAGCCCTTTTATTTCAAGAGAAGAAAGCAACACATTAACTGTTGTAACATTCATACCCGAGCGCTCATAGAGCTCTTCTTTCGGGAGTGGTGTTTCAAGGAGGGCAAGGAGTATCCGTTCTTCTTTATTGCACTCATTTGGTATCTCTTTGCGAGAGCGTGCTCCTTCTTCCATCAAGCCCCACTGAAGTAAAATATCCTCTGCACAGGTGGCGGGTATTGCGCCTGCCTTAATAAGGCGGTGCGGTGCCTCAGCATTTTTGGAAAAAATAGAAGCGGGAACGGCGAACACATCTTTATTGTACTCGGTTGCAAGACGCGCGGTGATAACCGTGCCGGAGCGTTCTTGCGCCTCAATCACCAATACACCGCGCGAGAGCCCTGCCATAAGCCGATTTCGTTGCGGGAAGGTATATGGTGCGGCCTGCGTCTTGTCAGGAAACTCTGAAAGAAGCGCGCCACCGGCATCTAGTATTCTTTTTGCAAGCGCAACATTTGTTTTTGGATAAAGCATTTGTGGCAAGAGCCCCGAGCCGGGAAGCGCGATGGTGGTAAGCCCTGATTTTAATGCTGCTTCATGCGCAACAGCATCAATCCCCAATGCAAGGCCGGAGATAATGACAACATTACTTCCCCGAAGGCCCGAGATGATGTACTCACAAGCCTCTTTCCCGTAGGAAGTGTATTGTCGCGAGCCGACAACGCATAAAAAAGGCCTTTCCCAGTCGGGGAGTTTCCCTGCGAAGCGAAGTGTTGTGGGTGGCTCGGGAATTTCTAGAAGTGCGGGAGGAAAATCTTTTTTCTCTAAAGAGGAAAGGGAGTACATTAGATAAATTGTAGCAGGTTTGATACTATTAGGTAAATTATGCTGGACATAAAATTTATCAAAGAAAACAAAAGTATTATAGAGGATGCCATCGCCAAGAAAGGGCTCGTGGTTGATGTAGAGGCTCTTTTGTCGGCTGATAAAAAACGTCTTCTGTTGCTTGGTGAAGTTGAGAAAAAGCGTGCGAAACAAAACGAAGTCTCCGCAGAAATTGCAAAGAGCACCGATCCTGCAGAAAAACAAGAACGCATACAAGAGATGCAGGAGCTTAAAAAAGATTTGCAGAAAAAAGAAAGCGCACTTAAGGAGACCATGAAAAAATGGCGGACGCTCATACTGCAAATCCCTAACATTCCGGACGCGTCTGTGCCAATTGGAAAAAGTGAGGAAGATAATGTAGAAGAGGCGACGGGGGGCGAGAAGCCAAGCTTTTCATTTCCTCCTAAAAACCATAGGGAGCTCATGAAGAATTTGGACATGGTTGATTTTGAGGCGGGGAGCAAGGTACACGGCTTTCGTGGCTACTTTTTAAAAAATGACGGTGCTGAGCTTTCATGGGCACTCTGGAATTATGCCCGTGATTTTTTTGGACAAAGAGGATTTACCCCTGTTATTGCTCCTGCTATTGTGCGGCAAGAATACTTCTACGCGACAGGACATTTACCCACTGATGCGGATGATTTATATAAAACACAAGACGATGATTATCTCTCCGGAACTGCAGAGGTTCCTCTGATGGCATATCATGCCGATGAGATTCTAAAAAAAGAAGACCTTCCTAAGCGATATCTTGCCTTTTCTCCCTGCTATAGAAGAGAGGCGGGGAGTTATGGTAAGGATACGAAGGGACTTGTCCGTGTGCATGAGTTTTTTAAATTTGAACAACTCATTCTCTGTGAAGCAAGCCATGAGACCTCTGTTTTACTTCATGAAGAGATAAATAAAAATATGGAAGAATTTGTCGCCTCGCTTTCTTTGCCGTGGCGTCGCCTCGCTATTTCAACAGGAGATTTAAAGACAGCACAGGTAAAATCATACGATACAGAAGTATGGATTCCTTCTGAAAACGCATACAGAGAAATGGGAAGCGCCTCGTATTACCACGATTTTCAATCTCGCCGATTCAATATTAAATATGATGACAAGGGCACAAAAAGATATGTACACTCCTTAAATGCAACGGCTCTTGCAACGCCCCGCATCCTTGTCGCCCTTATTGAAAACAATCAACAAAAGGACGGTGGGATCGCTCTCCCCCCTCTCTTGCAGAAGTATATGGGCAAAGAGAGCATCCCTTCCCGCTCATAATTTTTTCATTGATGTTTCTCAAGAAGAAAAGATTTCGCTCGCCTGAAAAAAGACAGCAACAACGACACATTCTTACCATACGGGCACTGCTCGTCTTGGGGCTTGTCATAACAAGCCTTGTTGCACTGGCTTTCTTTTCGCATCTTCCTCAACTTGCCGTGACGCATATTTCCATTGTTGGTTCGGAGCTCACAAAAAAAGAGGAAAGTATTGAAATTGTACAGCGTTATTTAGATAGAAATATTTTAGCTCTTCTTGCGTCGTCAAATATATTTTTCATACCGAGAGAGAAAATACAAAAAGAGCTTCTTGCTACCTATCCGCAGATACAAAAAAGTTTCGTGAAGCGCGATACCTTAAAAAGTATTACACTGCATCTTGTTGAATACAAACCTCTGACCCTTTTTTGTGGCGAAGTGCCAACAAATACTGAGGCCCCGTGCTATTTTGTGAGTCCGGAGGGAGTTATCTTCTTTGAGGCACCTCGTTTTTCTGGGGGCGTATATTTAGAGATATATGGAAAGATAAGTGAGAGAAAGACACGAAATAATACAAACTACAGCAAGCCCCTTGGGTATTTTCTTCTAGAGAAGGGGCTTTTCCAAAGGCTCACGGCACTCCTTGGTGTTTTTGATGCAATGGAGCTTCGTTATCAAAAATTGCTCTATGATGAAAACAATGATGCACAGCTTATTTTAGAAAATGGTGTAGAGATTCGTTTTGTCTTAACGCAGAATTTTGAGACACTTTTGAGCGATTTAGATGCGGCTTTTGAATCGGGCGAAATAACTCTTTCTCAACTTCAGGCTTCTGATTCTCTACTAGAGTATGTAGATATGCGTTTTGATAATAGGGTGTTCTTTAAATAACCATGCCAAAGAATATATGTTGAAAGTTCTTTCGTGTGAGAGATAAAAAAAGAGCCCTCATAGTATGAGGACTCTTGGTTAAGGTGGGGGAAGAGAGGTCGAACTTGCAGGATTGAAATTGAAGATGTGCTGCATGCAAGCTAGAGCGCGGGCGCTAGAGCGGCTGGCTCGTTCGCGTCGTAGCTTGCTCCTCCAGGCGTCTCAGAGGGTATTTGCCTTTTGGGGAGGAATCCATGCAGTCCTGCCGACCTCCTCCCCCCACCGTAAGGTACTCGTGTCTGCATTTTAGTATACACAAACGAAAAAATTTGTCAAGGTGCCTAAAACAAGATATAACAGAAGAGCTTTTTATGAATAAAGGATTTTGGGAAAAACTGGATAAACCAATTATGGCGCTTGCACCGCTTGCTGATGTAACTGACGCTCCGTTTCGCTCTCTTATCGCAAAGTATGGCAAGCCCGATGTTATGTTTACTGAGTTTGTCTCTGCGGACGGGCTTTGTTCTGCGGGCAGGAGTGTTTTATTGAAAGACCTTATTTATACACAAAGCGAACGGCCTATTGTCGCGCAGATTTTTGGAAGCAAGCCAGAGAATATTGAAAAGGCGGCCGCTCTGGTCTGTGAGCATGGTTTTGACGGCATTGATATCAATATGGGATGCCCTGATCGCAGTGTTGAAAAGCAGGGTGCGGGAGCATGTTTGATAAAAAATAAAAAGGAAGCGAAAGAGATTGTGCGAGCGGCTAAGCGCGGAGCAGGGAGTCTTCCTGTTTCTGTAAAAACACGCACAGGATATCATAAAGATGAGATAGAAAGTTGGGTGGGAGCGCTCCTAGAAGAAGAGCTGGCAGTTATTACTATTCACGCCAGAACTCGCAAAGAGATGTCCAAAGTTCCCGCGCGTTGGGAAAATGTAAAAGAGGCGGCACTTCTTGCAGAGGGAACAGGTACGCTTATTCTTGGCAATGGAGATGTGCGCGATATCAGGCACGCACGGGAGCGCGCGCAAGAAACAGGGGCAGACGGTATAATGCTTGGGCGAGCAATCTTTGGTAACCCATGGCTCTTTGCCGAGTACACTCCACTCCTTGAAGAAAAGCTCCGTGTGATGGTAGAGCACACAAACCTTTTTGAAGAACTTTTGGGAGATGTAAAAAACTTTGCAATTATGAAAAAGCATTACAAGGCATATGTGAATGGTTTTGATGGTGCCAAAGAGCTCCGTATGGAGTTGATGGAAGCACACAACGCTAAAGAGGTAGAGAAATTAGTGGAGGACTTTCTCAAAATGCGCGGGGTATAAAAATGTTCAAAGGAGGGTTTTCAGTACTTAAGTGCGCAAGTCAGACTTGCGCACTTCCATGGAACGTCAAATTTGCGTTCCATGGCAAAAACCGCCATATGTGTGTATACATTACCACAATTTCTTGCTTTTTATATGGATTTGTGGTATTTCTTTCTTAGACACCCCTTAAGGAGGGAATGAAATGAATCTTTTTGTGATTTTAGAAGGGATGCTTTTTCGAGGACTTGAAAAAGCAAAGAATCAAGTCCGTACTTTTTTTACAGAAGAATCTGCGCTGAAGAGCAGTATTCGGGAAGCACAAAAGACAACTGAAATGTTTCGGGAGTATGTGCTTCTAAAGGGTTCGGAGAGATCTGTTCCCATTCTTGCCCTCTTTTATCAAACAGCGCGAGCTGTTTTGGAGGAGTTTAAAAACGGCAAACCGACTGAGATGCAGGTGGGCATGTTTTGTGAGATTATGGAAGATGCCGGTACGGAGGCGATAAGGTATTTAGATGGAGATGTTTCTCCTGCCGAGCTTTCAAATACTCTGCATGCTAAGAGAGAGCTTCTTTCCCTCATCTACAAAGAAATGAGAAAAAAAGCTCTTTCTTCACACCCGCCGCTTCACATTGTCTGAGAGACAATGCCCCGCTGTGTATCGCACAGCGGGGCATTTTTGTTATACTAGAGAGTAATGTCACAACTGGCGCTCTATCGAAAATATCGCCCCACCAAGTTTAAAGAGGTGCTCGGGCAAGAACACGTTACAGACGTGCTTGAAGAATCAATCAAAGAGGGGAATCTTTCACACTCCTATCTTTTTTTTGGCTCGCGAGGAACGGGGAAAACTTCTGTTGCGCGTATTCTTGCCAGAGAGATAGGATGCGAACCGGAAGATCTCTATGAGATGGACGCAGCATCTAACCGCGGGATTGATGATGTGCGCTCACTTCGCGAAGCAGTAGGGACGCATCCCTTCAAATCTCCCTATAAGGTATATATTATTGACGAGGTGCATATGCTCACCAAAGAAGCATTTAACGCACTTTTAAAAACATTAGAAGAGCCGCCGGCGCATGTTGTGTTTGTTTTGGCAACTACCGAAGTAGATAAGGTGCCCGACACCGTTGTCTCTCGTTGCCAGACATTTACTTTCAAAAAACCGACACAAGATATTTTAAAAAAAGCGATTACCTCTGTCGCAAAAAAGGAAGGATACACCATTGATGCCCCCTCTGCTGATTTGATTGCGCTTTTAGGAGACAGCTCTTTCCGCGACTCTCTCATGATTTTACAAAAAGTCTTGTATGGCATTGCGGGAAAGAAAATAACTCGTGATGATATTGCGCGGGTGACGAGTGCCCCAAAGAGTGAGTTGGTGCATGGTGTTTTGAGCGCCCTTGCAGAAGGCAACATTGAAAAGGGGCTTGGCGTTGTCTCATCCGCGTTGGATGATCAGGTTGATTTCAAAATTTTTCTCAAGCTTATCTTAAAAAAGATGCGCGCCGTGCTTCTTTTGAGGTTTGCACCGGAGATGGGTGAGAAGTTCGTGAGTGAATTTAGCAAAGAAGAAGTAGATTTTATAAAAAAACTTGCGAAAGAAGGAAAGCGTATCAACTCCCAAGCGCTTCTTGCGATGCTTGATGCGTACAGCGCAACTGACCGCGCCTATCTCCCTCAGCTCCCGCTTGAGCTCACGCTTATAGAGAGCATAAAAGGAAGAGAGCAAGATTTATAAAGACTCATAAAAATTTATACATACCATAAAACATTCTGATATTCTTAAGAATATCAGAATGTCTGTAAAGAGTTGGGGTGCGTTTAATTTATGATAGTATGAATATATTGCCGGATCGTCTAATGGTAGGACGCTTGGTTTTGGTCCAAGAAATCGGGGTTCGAGCCCCTGTCCGGCAGTTTTGAGCGCAGTGAAAAACTGATGGGCATGCGAGCAAACTGCTTTGCTCGCATGGGGCTCGAACCGCCGGAGCCATGTCGAGCTTGCGAGACAGGTGAGGCGTGTCCCGCGGCACTTAGCGAATCAGAGCCCAGAGGGCGAATGACGAGCTTAGTGACCGTCAGGATCAGCCCCTGTCCGGCAGT
>JBBDJW010000015.1:0-11816 GCA_040879685.1 Minisyncoccota bacterium
CCGTTACGATAGCTTCACCAAGTCCAAACCCCGCTTCAATAATAAGCTGATTTCTGTCTTGTGTGACGGGGTGCACAGAAAAAGCAATGCCCGACTTCTCACTTTCAACCATTTTCTGTACTACAACCGCAACGGATATTTTTTGATTATGTAAATCCTTTTCAAAGCGATAGAAAATGGCGCGCGGTGTAAATAATGAAGCCCAGCACTTCTTTACATTCTCAAGTAGATTTTCTTCTGTCGTATTGAGATAACTTTCTAGCTGTCCCGCCCACGCCGCACTTGCCGAATCTTCGGCGGTAGATGAAGACCGCACGGCAACATATTTTGAATCGAGGTTTTTAAAAAATTTTTGAATTTCTCCTGCTATGTCAGTCGAAATGTCTGCGCCAGTAATAAGAGAGCGGATTTTCTCGGAAGCGTCCTCAATTGTATGCATTTTGTTTGTATCTACAGAATGAAGAATGGAGTCGATCTCAACATTCAAATCTGTTTCTTCTAAAAATTTTTCAAACGCCGATGCAGGGATCACAAAGCCAGGCGGCACTGGTATTCCCGCTTGTATCATTTCACCAAGTGAAGCGCCCTTGCCTCCAGCAATGGACACATCATCTTTGTTTAATTGCTTAAAGTCACGCAGAAGATCCATACAACTTGAATTTTAGCAGTTTTTTTACAACTACTTCCTACTTCCTAAACCTATATCTTCCCGACGAGGTTAAGGCCCGGCAAAAGCGTATCATCACCTGGGTTCCAACTTGCCGGGCAAACCTGCCCGTCATGCGACGCGACAAATTGAGCCGCCTGAAGTTTACGATACAGCTCTTGTGCGCTTCTACCGATATCGTTGTGGTTGACCTCAACTGCCTTAAGCTCTCCGTCGGGGTCAATGATAAATGTTCCGCGAAGCGCAACACCCTCCTCTTCAATATAAATGCCGAGACTTCGAGAAATGTTCCCTGTCGGGTCTGCCCCCATAGGAAACGTGATTTTCCCAATTGCCTCTGAGGTGTCATGCCATGCTTTATGCGCAAAAACTGTGTCGGCACTCATGCTGATAATCTCCGTGTTTATATCTTGGAATTGCTTGTAGTATCCTGCCATCTCTTCAAGCTCCGTTGGACAAACAAAGGTAAAGTCCGCAGGATAAAAGAAAAGGACAAGCCATTTGCCTTTATAATCCGAGATTCTGATTTTTTTAATTTCCTCATTGTGATATACCTCAAACTCAAAATCAGGGACCTTGTGCCCGACCATAACATCGGATACAAAAATTTCGTCATTGTTTAATGCTTCATCGTAATTCATAGTATAGTAGTATATTTACCTTCTAATATAAGATGCACTAGAGAACTTTATGTTAGTATTATAGCACAGATACGTGCCCTATGACCACCGTACAAAAACAAAAAATACTTGCCGTACTGGGCCCTACGGCAGGCGGGAAAAGTAGTGTTGCCATTCATCTGGCACTGCACTTTAGTGGCGAGATTATCTCCGCTGATTCCCGGCAAGTCTATCGGTGGCTTGATATTGGGAGCAATAAAATTACAAAAAGTGAGATGGAGGGGGTCCCCCATCACCTTCTTAATATCGCGGACCCGAGAGAGCGTTTTAGCGTGGCTGACTTTAGGCGCGAAGCGCGAAGCGCGGTAGATGAAATTGCAAAGCGTGGCAAGCTTCCTATCGTTGTGGGAGGAACCGCTTTTTATATTGATGCACTTTTAGGTGAAGTGTGCGTGCCTGAAGTCCCTCCCGATAACGCTCTGCGGGCAAAACTTGAGATGAAAAGTACCCAAGAACTTTATAATGAGCTGAAGGAGAAAGATCCGGAAAGAGCAAAAACAATTGACCAACACAATAAACGACGGCTCGTGCGTGCCCTTGAGATAGTCTCTGCTCTGGGGTATGTTCCAAAAGAAAAAAAGGGTGAGTCTCTCTATGATGTTTTAAAAATTGCCCTCGCCGTCCCCCAAAAAGATTTGGAGGAAAAAATAGAAAAACGTCTGGAAAAAGATTTTGCACGCGGGCTTGTAGAAGAAGTAGAAACGCTTCACAAAAAAGGGCTCTCGTGGGAGCGCATGGAAGAGCTGGGCTTGCAGTATCGCTCTGTAAGCCGTTTTTTAAGAGGGACGCTGGGAGAAAAAGAAATGAAGGACGAACTTGCCCACGAGATACGGCGCTATGCCAAGCGGCAAATGACATACCTGAAGCGGGACAAAGAAACATACTGGTTTCCTTATGAAGATTTGGGCTCTATGGAAAACACCATTCAAAAATTTTTATCTTTGTAATTTTATGCTATAGTGGCCTAAGTTTAACATAGCAAAAAAGCGAGGAGAAAGAGAATGGCAAGAGAAAAAACAGTAACCCGTCCGGCGTGTGTCGCTGATTTTCTTGAAGCAACACACAATGGTGACATTTCTGATGAGAGGGTAGCGGAATTGTATCTGGAGTGCCAGAACACTCTCCAGGAGAACATGGAGTCGCAGTGGATTGAAATCCGCAATGCGCTTCAGGACACTCGTCCTGAACTCTTCCATCTTCAGCAGGAGGTCAGTAGAAAAATACAGCGCATGGGCTAAGAAGCTAGGCCCTCAAAACCGCTCATGGATGAGCGGTTTTTTATTGGGAGTGTGTTAGTATATACAAATATCGCTCTGGGCCCATAGTTCAACGGCTAGAATCGCGGTCTCCAAAACCGCTGATCCAGGTTCGAATCCTGGTGGGCTCGTTACAAATAAAGAAACCCCGCATTGTCGGGGTTTCTTTATTTCTTAACTTCCTTATGCGGTACGTGCTTTTTGCACCATTTGCAGTATTTTTTGAGCTCTATTTTACGCTCAACGAGCTTCTTGTTCTTACTGCTCCAGTAGTTTATGTGCTTACATGATTCGCACGCAAGTTTTATGAGTCTATCTTGTGACATGATTGATTTTTAACAAATGATAGCGAGTATAAAATCATCAATATTTATATTCTTATACCCACACAGAGTACTATAAACCCTTTGAAAAAGCAATCTCCACCAAGCTTTGCTTGGTGGAGAGGAAATCTCTATTTCATCGTACTGCGCCGAGACGTCATGAGCTCTTGAGATGTCGTTTTTCTAAGGGGGATAACTTCAACTCGGAAGGTAATCTGTTGTCTCTTAAATTGACAAAGATATGTTCCTGTTTTTTCAATGATTCCACACCACTCCGGCAAAAAGGTAACTACAACAACATTTCCACCAATGGGAAACGCCCCTTCAATGCCCACAGCGTCACGAGGAACAACTTTTCTGAATTCTCCTCGCTCTACAACACCATACCTTCCCCCCTCTTGGAGAAAGCTCGACAAAGCGAAGCCGACTGAAAAACCAACCCCAACAACAATACCAAGCCCAACAAATAAAACGTTCTTCAGTAAAATGTTCTTCACGAGCATTCTCCATTTTTAGTGTGTGTTCAGCTCATTACACTATAGATGCCCCAGCGCCCCCTGTCAAGAAAAAAATTTTTATCTGAAGATATTTGTGTTATAATCCTTTCTGTAAATGCGTCGGTGGCGGAGTGGTCAATCGCATTGGACTGTAAATCCAACGGCTTATGCCTACGCAGGTTCAAATCCTGCCCGGCGCACAAAAATAAAGGAGCGGAGTGCGAAAGCATTCCGCGACTTTTATTTTGCAGCACGGGAAGGATTCGAAAGACGGAGGCGGTATACCCCGCAGTATGCGGGGTCGCCGAGTCGGGGTCGCGAGTACTTTGGTTTTTGAAGCCTAAGCTTGTTGAAGGCGAACAAAAACCTTAGTAACTTGTGACCGAGTCCCGGCGCACATACTAAAAAGAATCCTTGCTTTAAAGCAAGGATTCTTTTTAGTATTGCTCTGTACAAAAAACATCCCCCGCCTTAGGCGTGGGATGTTTTTCTAATTTATACTGTCGCTTTGGCTCGTTTTCTCTTAATCGTTTTCTTTGACACAGAGGGCATTTTTTTCTCCGCGCTGATGGCAATTTCACCATCCTTTAGAGCAACCGACACGGAGCCACCTTCCATAACACCATTTGAAATCATCAGATTTGCAAGCGGTGTGAGAATTTTATTTTGAATAAGTCGCTTTAAAGGACGTGCTCCATATTGCGGATCATATCCTTCATCTCCCAAGAGGATGAGAACTTCATCATCTACTTTGATATCAATTTCTTTATCAGTAAGTCGTTTGCGAACCTCCTCAATTTGAATATCAACGATTTTTTTAATCGCTTCTTTTGAGAGAACATTAAAGACAATAATTTCATCAAGCCGATTCAAAAACTCAGGCCTAAAGCTTTCTTTGAGTGAATCCATGACCTTCTCTTTAAGCTCTTCTTGTTTTCCTTCGCTTCCTGCACCAAAACCAATTTTTTCCATCTTATCAATGTAGGATGAGCCGACATTTGAGGTAAGGATAACTACGGTGTTTTTGAAGTTTACAACACGCCCCTTGCCATCAGTGAGACGCCCTTCATCAAGCACTTGAAGAAGAATATTAAATACATCCGGGTGTGCTTTTTCTATCTCATCAAAAAGCACTACAGAATATGGTCGGTGACGAACCTTCTCGGTGAGTGCTCCTGCCTCATCGTGGCCGACATATCCCGGAGGCGAGCCAATGAGTTTGGAGATTGAGTGTTTCTCCATAAATTCAGACATATCAACGCGAATAAGCGCCTTATCATCATCAAAGAGAAACTCCGCGAGAGATTTAGTGAGCTCCGTCTTGCCCACTCCTGTAGGCCCAAGAAAGATAAACGACGCAATAGGGCGATTCGGATCGGCAATGCCCGCACGAGAACGCTTAATGGCGTTAGCAACAAGAGAAACAGCTTCATGCTGTCCAATGATATGCTTGCCAAGCGAATCCTCAATTTTCTCAAGCTTTTCGGCTTCTTCTTGAAGCATTTTGGTGACGGGCACACCTGTCCAGCGCGAAACAACTTCTGCAATGTCAGTTTCGGTAATCTCTTCTTTGAGAATTCTGCGCGACTTCTGTAAACGCTTCAGCTTGTCGGCTTTAGTTTTTAGTTCTTTTTCAAGAGTAGGGATTCTCCCATAGCGAATTTCAGCCGCTTTAGTGAGGTCTGCGCGTGCCTCAACCGCTTCCGCTTCAAGACGTGCCGCTTCAAGTTCTTTTTTAAAATCGCCAATCTCTGTTAAAAGCTGTTTTTCGTTTTTCCATTTGAGTTCAAGCTCGCGTGTTTTTTCTTTAAGCTCGGAAATTTCTTTATCAATGTGCCTTACTCGCGTCTTTGCCTTTTTTCCTTCTTTCGTCTTCGCTTCATTTTTAAGCGCCTCTTTTTCTATCTGAAGACGGAGAATTTTGCGATGCGCTTCTTCAAGCACCTCCGGCTTGTTCTCAAGTGACATACGTAGTGCTGAGGCTGCCTCGTCAATAAGATCAACTGCCTTGTCAGGGAGATAGCGGTCAGTAATATAACGGCTTGAGAGTGAAACGGCAGAGATAATCGCATCATCGGTAATCTTCACTCCGTGAAAGAGCTCATATTTCTCCTTAAGCCCGCGAAGAATAGCTACAGCATCTTCAACAGACGGCTCATTAACATATACGGGCTGAAATCTCCTGGTCAAGGCAGCATCTTTTTCAATATGTTTTTGATACTCCTTAAGTGTCGTTGCGCCGATTGCGTGAAGCTCTCCGCGCGCAAGAGCCGGTTTCAACATATTTGATGCATCCATTGAACCCTCCGCAGCGCCAGCACCAACAATGGTATGAATCTCGTCAATAAAGAGAACTATTTTTCCTTCTGCTTTTTCAATCTCTTTCAAAATGCCTTTCAAGCGATCCTCAAACTCACCACGGTATTTTGTACCAGCGACGAGTGCCCCAAGGTCAAGAGACGCAAGCTCTCTCTCTTTGAGAGATTCCGGAACATCACCCTTTGCCATGCGAATCGCTAGTCCCTCTGCGATAGAGGTCTTCCCTGTCCCCGCTTCTCCAATAAGAATGGGGTTATTTTTCGTCCTGCGTGAGAGAATTTGGATAACACGATTAATTTCTGTATCACGTCCAATTACAGGATCTAGCTTATCTTCTGATGCGAGCTTGGTAAGGTTGCGAGTATATTTTTGTACCGTACGAAACTTCTGCTGGCCCCCGATATCAGTTACTGAAGTATTACGAAGTTCCTCAAGCACCTGAAGTACTTGTTCTTTGTTAATTTTAAAACGTGCAAGAAGTTCACGTACTTCGCCCTCTGAATCAAATAGAGAGAGAAAGAGATGCTCTGTTGAAATATAATCATCACCAAGCTCACCAGCGATTTTCGTACTTGCTTCAATCGCGCGGGCTAACTCCGGCGTGAGGTAAATTTGATATGACGGCGAGGCAACGCTCCCTTGTTCAGGAGTCTCAATCTCTTCAAGAAGAGTGTCGGCCAAGAGAACGGTGTCCACTTCAAGTTTGTCTAAAATAGAAATCACCATGCTCTCGTCCTGAAGAACAAGGGCGGTTAACATATGAAGCGGTGTGACATGGTTCTGACCTCGCTCAATGGCAAGCTCATGTGAACGCCTAATAACTTCTCGTGCTTTTGATGTAAATTTCTCAAATGGAGGCATGTGTCTGAAAATTGAGTGATTAGATGATTAAAGGTTCCGCATTACGAAATGAATTGCGAGCTCATAGCCAACGTGCTGTAAGTGAAATGCTACAGGCTCTATAAAAAGCATTATACCTATGATACACCCTAACGTCAATAGAAGGAATGGTCTTACACATCCGTCCCTCCCCCTTCTTTCCGGCTCACCGCCTCGTGATAGAGACGAAGTGCCTCTACAATATCACTGGAAGGAACGGCAATAAGGTGTCCACTCTCTCCTTTAATAGCAATGCCAAGAATATCAGTATTGGTGTCTATAAATGGACCACCCAGATAGTGTTTGTTTGCGGTAAGTGTTGTGTAAACTCGGTATAAAGAAGACACTTCTGTTGTCGGGGTACTTGTTGCGGTGTCCTTTTTCATTTCAAGTCGTGAGACAACACCAACCAATACACTCGCCGTTTCATCAAACCCCAACACGACGGCGGTTTGCCCGAGCCTGACCGCAGAATCTTTGGTAAATGTTGGCTTGGTAAACAAAAGCCTCTCTTCCTTGCCCCCCTCGCCTTCTACGCGAGGTTTCATTTTAAAAAAAGCGAGATCTTCATGAGCTATATCAAGAAGAGTCATCTCACGAGTTATTCCCTCTTGAGTGGTCCCCATAAAAATCTTCTGTACTTCCTCTCCTTCTTGTGAGGGTAGGAGTGATTTGTCGGTTGCCACAATGCCAGAGGCAGACACAATAAACCCAACGCCGAGAGCGTTGCTCTTTTCGCCCTCTTTCACGCTCATTGTTACGAGATTTTTTGCGTTTATTTTTGTCGCGTCAACAATAAAATCCTCCTCGCGAACAATCACGGTTTTATTGACATTTGCGCCCTGGGATTTCTCAGGCACAATAACCTCAACCGTTCGCTCAACGACGCGATTTATCGTCTGGGTAACCCCGGGAGGAGCCTGGTCCATTAAAGTAACCGTAGTAATTCCTGTAGCTATGGAGGTAACAAAGCTCGTCAAGAGAGTAAGAAGAATTATTTGAGTTTTAGTAAGCTCTTCTAACTGCATATTTTGTATTATATAGAGATTGACCTACAAAGCAATACAACAAGCTGAGCATAAAGAAAGTCCCTCTTTGCAAAATAAGCTCTTTTTTGTACAATGAAAAAAGAACCCACAATCAACACAAGGAGAGGCGTACCTATGATAAAAACCTTCCATCTATTTCTGTCATAAAAGGAGGTGATCTCTATCTACGCTCGTTGTGCGTCTGCGAGAGTGACGCATAAATACCTTTCCGAAAATAACCAAGAGGAGAAAAATTCAAAAAGCCCCACATACTGTGGGGCTTTCCTTATGCTAAACGACTGCTTCTCTCTCTTCTACTTTGTGTTGTGCCTGAGAAACAACTTCACTCATAATCTGCACCACATAATCAAGATCTTCTTTTTTTGTTTTACGACCCATGGTAAAACGAAAACTACTTTTCGCATGGGCGACATCCTTCCCGAGAGCAAGAACAACATGAGAATTTTTTACTTCAGCGGGCTGGCACGCGCTCTTGCTTCCAATCGCGATGCCACGAGCATCAAGAAGCATCACTAACCATTCATTATCAACGCCGGGGATATAAAAATTTGCATTGTTAGCGATGCGCTGTGCAGAATCGCCATTAAGTGCCGTACCGGGAATTTTCTCAAGCACTTCTTTTACAAAATAATCACGAAGCTCACTCAAGCGAGCAACTTCGTGCTCTCTTTTTTCTATCGCCAACCTTAAAGACTCTGCCATACCGACAATAAGGGGAACGTTTTCAGTGCCCGTCCGAAATCCCCTCTCTTGTTTCCCTCCGGGAAAGAGTGGAAGGAGCGGAGTATTGGTTCGCTTATAGAGAACTCCGATTCCCTTAGGTCCATAGATTTTTTGTGCATCAAGCGTCATAAGGTCAACACCAAGAGGTTCCACTCGGACATCTAAATATGACGGTACCTGACTCGCATCTATATGAAAATATGGAAATACCGTGTTGTTTTTTTTGCGATGCTCTTTTATAATTCGCGCAACTTCTTTTATTGGCTGTATGGTTCCTATTTCATTGTTTGCATACATAACAGAGACGAGCATTGTATTGTGCTGAAGTGCTTCTTTAAGTTCATTAAGATTGAGGATACCCTTCTCTGAAACCCCAATAAAGGAAACCTGCGCGCCACGCGACGCAAGCTCTTTACAAACAGCAAAAGCAGAAGGGTGCTCAATCGCACTTGTTATGATGTGCATGTTGCCAAGCGCTCTTTTTTCTGAATGCTCAAGATATGAAAGAAGGCCCAAAATCCCTAGGGCATTTGATTCAGTCCCTCCAGAGGTAAAAATAATTTCTCGGGCATGCGCGGAAAGAGAGGTAGCGACGCTTGCCCGAGCACTCTCTACTGCCTCTTTAGCAATACGCCCCTCCTCATAGAGCCCTCCAGGGTTGCCAAAGTGAATAGAAAAATACGGCTCCATTTTTTCTCTCACCTCCTCGTCAAGCGGAGTGCTTGCTGCATAATCTAAGTAAATCCTGCGTCCGGGTGTAGGGGTTTCCATGATGATTGCTTAATAATTTTTTTATACTCTTATTGTAATACACTACACAGCGTTTGTAAAAAATGCTTAGTGGGTGGTATAATAACCTTTCATTCCCTTTTATGACTATGTTGGAGCAAGAATGGTTAACGTATATCATCTACATCCTCTCTGTGGCACTCGCCGTCGTCATTGTGCTTTTCATCCGCAACGAGGTGCGGATGAAACGCCTCTTGCGAGGAAAACGAAACGGCTCGCTTGAAAGCACGCTCAAGGGAGTTGAGGAAGACTTGAAAGAGCTTGTCGCATTTAAAAACGCGAGCTTGAAACGATTAGACAGCGCAGAAGAGGGGCTTGCGCGAAGCATCCAACATGTTGGTGTTGTGCGATTTAACCCTTTCAAAGGAACTTCAGGGAGCAACCAGAGCTTTGCTATCGCCTTTCTTAATAAAAAAGGTGACGGGGTTGTTGTTTCAAGTATTTATTCACGCAACCAAACTTCGATTTTTGCAAAGCCGATAGAAAATCAAAATTCTTCTTACGACCTCTCGGAAGAAGAGCGGGAGGCTATCTCAGAAGCACAAAAAAATCATAATTTGTAAAAAGGATACTTACTACCCTTACGAGGACACGTTTCGTGCTCAAAAAAATAAAAGGTGTACGAAGTAGCTTTTTTGTTGTACAAAGAAATAATGCCAAATAAAAACCAGCAAGAAAATAAAGCCGTACGACCCCCTATTATTGTTGTTATGGGGCATATTGACCATGGAAAATCACAGCTTCTTGACTATATCAGGGAAAGTAAGGTGGTTGAAGGAGAAGCTGGTGGTATCACCCAGCATATGTATGCTTACGAAATAGACCATACCGACAAGAAGGGACAGGTGAAACGAATGACTTTCCTCGACACACCGGGGCATGAAGCATTCACGCTCATGCGCTCTCGGGGTGCGCGCATGGCCGATATTGCAATTCTCGTCATTGCTGCAGATGATGGTGTAAAACAGCAAACAAGAGAGGCTCTTAACATTATAAAAGAGAGCGGTATCCCTTTTATTGTAGCGATTAACAAAATGGACCTACCCTCGGCATCGGCCGACCGAGTTAAACAAGAGCTTTCCGAACAAGAAGTTTTTTTGGAAGGATATGGTGGACAAGTTTCTAATGTAGAGATATCCGCTAAAACAGGGAAAGGAGTGGACGAACTCATAGAACTTCTCTCTCTTATTGCTGAGATGGAATCATTCACCGGAGACAAGGCTCTTTCGGCGGAAGGATTTGTAATTGAATCGCACCGTGACCCGCAAAAGGGAGTCTCAGCAACGCTCCTCATACACAATGGTACAGTCAAAAAAGGAATGTATGTTGTGGCAGGTGTAGCGTCAGCCCCTGTACGCGCTATTTTAAACTTTAAAGGAGAGTCTGTTGGAGAGGCACACTTCTCGTCTCCTGTTCGTATTTCAGGTTTTAACGAGACACCAAGCGTAGGTGCTCCCTTCAGGGTTTTTTCTTCAAAAAAGGAAGCAGAAAAATATTTAGCAGGAAAGAGAGATGTAGATAAGCAAGAAGGTGACGAAGCAGAGACTCAAAACCAAAAAGAGAGTGTCCTTGGTGGGAAGAAGGCAATACTACCTCTTGTCATAAAGGCTGATGTGGAAGGAACGCTTGAGGCGGTGCTTTATGAAATCAAAAAACTAGATGCTGGCGATGTCTCACTTCAAGTAATTGAGAGCGGGGTTGGTGCCGTTTCTGAATCAGATATTAAACGCGCAAGCGGCGTCACCCTCCCTCTTGTTGTTGGGTTCAATGTCGCTATAGAAAAAAATGCGGAAGCTCTCGCTCGGGGGCTTCATGTTTCTATTGAAACATTTGATATAATTTATCGTCTTGTTGAATATCTTGAAGAAGAGGTAGCAAAGAGAAAGCCGAAGATGAAGGTAGAGGAAACGCTGGGCAAGGCAAAAATTATACGGATTTTCAGTAAGACAAAAGATAAGCAGGTCGTTGGCGGAAAAGTGAGGGAAGGAAAATTGCGCACAGGCAGTCAGGTAAAAATTTTACGAAGAGATATTGAAATTGCGAGAGGAAAAATTTTAGAACTGCAAGAGCAAAAAGTAAAAACTGATGAGGTTTTAGAAGGAAGCGAGTTTGGTTCTATGATAGAGTCTCGTGAACACGATATTGCTGAAGGAGATTATATTGAAAGTTTTGAAATCAGTAATAAATAATCTTTCACTAGAAGACTCGTGCAAATTCTGCTAACTTTAAACTAGCGACACGATGGTGAAACCCTGCCCTCGGTAGGCAGACCCTGCCAAGGGCGGGTCTCGGTCCACGCAACGACCATAGATATAAGTGGGTGGATTGTTTTACAATAAAATATAATGGCCTGGTGGCGAAGTGGTAACGCAGCGGTCTGCAAAACCGCGATCAGGGGTTCAATTCCCCTCCAGGCCTCCATAAAATAGGGAGGGTGCTCCGAAAGGAGTACACGACCATATTTTATGCATGGTCGGGAGGGAATTGAAAGACGGAGTCCCGCCTAGAGGGATGAGTCGGGGTCGCGAGTACTTAGTCGCAGCGAGTCGTAGGTGAAGCGAGACTTAGTAACTTGTGACCAATTCCCCTCCAGGCCTCCATAAAATAGGGAGGGTGCTCCGAAAGGAGTACACG
>JBBDJW010000015.1:11916-12332 GCA_040879685.1 Minisyncoccota bacterium
ACCATATTTTATGCATGGGCCAGTGGTGGAATCGGTATACACGCAACACTTAAAATGTTGTCCCGCTTCGGGATGTGGGTTCAAGTCCCACCTGGCCCACCAAAATGGAACTTAGCGGTTTTTTCGGAGTTTTTTCAGAAGCCCAAATGCGGGAGGAAAGGATTTTGCTTTGCCTCGTCCGAGTTGTTGGCCCCGCCGCACCGCCTGGAAACTTCACGGGCGGAACCGAGCAAAAATTTCCATTTCCATTTTAGAAAAAATCCACCCCCGCGAAAATCAAAAGAGCAATAGTGTTTCGGACATCCGATGTCCGAAAATAAAGCTACTTGGAAGCGAGGCTTCCAAGTACAGGCTTCCAAGTTCATTCGATGTTTATAGTGCAGATTTTCATATTTTTGCAAATATACACAAGTCAG
>JBBDJW010000016.1:0-11951 GCA_040879685.1 Minisyncoccota bacterium
TTGTTCTTTGCAATCTTTACGCGGTGTCGGCCACCCATTACTTCAGTGCCTTTCTTTATCTGTGCAATGCGGCGAATATCAATACGCACGGAGCTGTAGAACTTTAATGCTTTACCACCCGGAGTAGTCTCAGGGTTTCCAAACATGACACCAATCTTCATACGAATTTGGTTGATGAAGATGACAATCGTGCCACTTTTAGCAGAGATGGCGGTGAGCTTACGAAGTGCTTGGCTCATAAGGCGCGCCTGCTTGCCTACGTGGTGTGCGCCCATGTCGCCCTCGATCTCATCCTTTGGAGTAAGCGCTGCCACTGAGTCTATGACGATGAGGTCGATGTTGCCTGAGCGTACGAGGCTTTCAACAATCTCGAGTGCCTGCTCACCGGTGTCTGGCTGTGAGATAAGAAGCTCATCAATCTTTACTCCCAAGCGCGCGCTGTATTCAGGGTCCATGGCGTGCTCGGCATCTATAAACGCGCAGATGCCCCCCGCTTTTTGCGCTTGCGCAATAACATGCAGTGCTAGGGTTGTTTTCCCCGATGATTCAGGGCCGAATATCTCAACAATTCTTCCGCGAGGAAGCCCTCCAACACCAAGTGCGATATCAAGACCGACGGAGCCCGTTGATATTGCATCCACATCAACTCTAGGGCGTTCGCCGAGCTTCATAATGGCACCTTCCCCATACTTTGTTTGTATTCCCGATATGGTATCTTTTAGTCCTAAAAGCCGATCTTCCGGCGTTTCTTTTGCGACGGGTTTTGTAGTTTTGCTTTGTTTTTTTGCTGGCATGATTTTATGAGTAAATGAGTAAATGAGTATCTCTTTGTAGTATTCGCATAATTTGTATAGGAGTATTCTATTTTTTATAAACAAGTTCTAATGTCTGTTGTGTTGTTCTCCCAAAGCGGTCCTGCGCGGCAAGTGTTATAACATTATACCCTTCTGCTAAGAGAATTTGTTCACGCAAAAGTCCGTTCTCATCAACAAAAATTTTGTTATCGTTTAAGGTGATTGCTGAAGTGTTGTAGGCGTATCCTTGGATGGTGAGTAATTCTCTCCCGACAGTTGCGCCGTTCTTTGGAGTTTCAATACTAATGCGCGGTCCGTGAATTAAGACACTTGCTCTATTATAAGTGTATCCTGCGATAATACCGAAGAGAGCAATGGTAAAAGCAATAATGAGGTACTGTTTTATTTTCTGATTATACAACATATTCAAATCAACGCTCCTTGTCCTCCTTTCCCTCTTTTTCATCCTCGTAGCCTTCCCCATATCCTTCTTCACCTTCTTCATACACCTCTCGTGGCCGTGAGCCATCAGCAGGGCCAATGACTCCACGTTCTTCTAACATATCCATAAGGCGGGCCGCTCGCGCATAACCCACTCGTAACTTTCTTTGTAGGAAAGTCGTGGAGGCCTTTTTGGACTCTATAATAATTTCCCGTGCTGTTTCATAAAGGTCGTCCTCTTCCTCATCATCTCCATGGCGCCCATTTTCAATTGCTTCAAACAGGGAATTTTTGTTGCCCTCTATGTCGGTGATATCCATTGCATAGTGGGGCTCTTCAGCCTCTTTTCTAATAAAGCTTACCACTTTTTTAATCTCACTTTCAGTAACAAAGGCCGATTGCAACCGTACCGGCTTTGACATTTCACTTCCCGCATAGAGCATATCACCGGCACCCAAGAGCGTTTCTGCTCCCCCCGTATCAAGAATAGTTCGTGAATCGGTTTGTGAGGCAACCTGAAAGGCCATTCGTGCAGGAACATTGGCTTTAATAAGGCCTGTGATGACGTTCACGCTCGGTCGCTGAGTTGAGAGGATAAGGTGAATACCCACAGCACGGCTCATTTGCGCAAGGCGCACAATTCCCGATTCAAGCTCTCGCGGATAGGTGCTCATAATGTCGGCAAGTTCATCAATAATAATGACGATATAAGGAAGGCGCTCAGGAAGAGAAAGGTTTTCCTCCTTCTCATCCTCTTCATGTTTCTCTCGCTTGCCTTTCGGAGCTTTTGTGTATGCTGGTTCAACGATATTTTTATGATACGACTCAATGTCGCGAACGGACTCGGCTTCAAGTACATCATAACGACGGTCCATCTCCTTAGCCGCCCACTTCAGAGCAAGGATAGCTTTTTTGGGGTCGGTGAGAACCGGTGTGAGGAGGTGAGGAATTTTATTATAAAGCGTGAGCTCAACACGCTTAGGGTCAACCATAATGAAACGTAGGTGCTCGGGTGCGTTGGCAAAGAGAAGAGAGGCTACAAGAGAGTGTATCGCAACAGATTTTCCAGAGCCCGTCGCGCCGGCAACAAGCAAGTGAGGCATCCTTGTAAGGCTCGCAAAATAGGGTTTCCCCGTTACACTTCTGCCTAACGATACCGCAAGGGGAGAGGGAACGCTCTTGAAGGCCGGTTCTGCCAAGAGTGTTGCAAGTCCGACGGTGGTGCGAGAGGTGTTAGGAATTTCAATGCCGACAAGCGATTTGCCCGGAATAGGAGCCTCAATACGAAGCGGATGGGCGGCAAGTGCAAGTGAAAGGTCATTTTTTAAACCAACAATACGAGCAAGTTTAATTCCCTGTGCGGGTTTTAACGCATAGCGAGTAACCGAAGGTCCGATAGAAATTTCGTCCATCTCAACATTGATGCCGAAGTTTTGCAGTGTTCGCTTAATGATGTTTGCATTTGCTTTAATATCGCCAACACCGGGCTTTCCGCTATCTTTTTTCAACAAAGAGAGGGGAGGGAAGGTGTATGAACTATACTCATGTATCTTAAGTGGTGGGGCTATGGTATCAATATCATCTTCATCTTTTTTCTTAGAAAAGAGTCCACCAAGTTTCTTTTTTGGTTTTTCCTCTTCCTCTTCTTCATCATCATATTCCTCTTCCTCATCATACTCCTCATCCTCATCCTCTTCATCACCTTCCTCGTAGTATTCTTCGTCTAGGGCAACCTCTTCATACTCATCGCTCCCTTTTTTTCTCCAAAATAAGAGAAAGGACACTATTTTATGAATGGGGGGAGTAGAATCAAAAGTAAGAAGAAGCGAGATGAAAAAAAGGGCGACAAGAATAATGGTGGTTGCTAGCACATCAAAGACAGCAACAAGGCCTTGTGAAATAAGCAAACCAACAGCCCCTCCTTTTTCAAGGAGCAGTGCAAGGAGCGCAAGTCCGGATATAAAAAGAAGCCCGATACCTATACTGCTTGTTACTACAAGTTCGGGGCGCATCTTTCGTATGAGGATGTAGGCGAGGATAAAAAGGATGAGAGGAAATAAAAAATAACCCCAACCAAAGAAGTTGCTTATAAAAAGGTAGAGCGTCTTTCCAAAAGGTCCTCCACTCCCTAAAGAGGCGAGCAAGAGAAAGACGCCAAGAACAAACGCAGTAATTGCAAAAATCCAATAACGGGTCTCTTCCTTTAAGTGAAGAGAGTTTACTCCCTCTTTCTTTTTTCTCTGTGCCATATAACACCCATAATACCACACTCCCTTATCAGAAAAATATAAAAAGGCGCTCAAGAGGGGCTCTTTCTTCCTCTTCAAAGAAGAGGAAGAAAGAGAGCATGTCCAAAGAGAGGATGAGGAGAGAGATATTATTTTTGTTGGGTAGGCAAAGACACACAATACTATCAAAGACAAGGTTGCGACACGGAGATGTCTTTTATATAATGAGGGAACATATATAAAAAAGACAAAAGTGCGAAAGAGAAAAATAAGCACTAAAAGACAATCCCTAATCCTCCCTTCTCTATGCCTAAAAAAAATGAGATAGAAGTCTTTAAAGGACATTTAAAGGACACTAAAAATCCTTTTAAAATAAGCTATTATACTTATAATGATGCCAATCTTCTTCTCGTAAACAAAAAGACAGAAAGACTTTCCGAGGCAGTTTATATGGTAACAGAACTCTTTGATGACCACGAACCTCTTAAGTGGGAACTTCGCAAAAAAATTGTCCAATTAATGTCTTTTATTACAGAACTTTCATCATTAAGTGAAGTATATGATACCCATAATCTTCACAAGAGGATACAGGGGGCTCTTTCAGAGATTCTCTTTCCTCTTGAGCTTGCAATGCAGTCGCGCCTTATCTCTTCAATGAATTTCTCTATTTTGCGCGACGAATTCACTTCTTTAGGAGATGTTTTAGGAGAGCATCAGCGAGAGATTTTTACACAAAATGATGTCTCTTTTCCTGACAACTTTTTTTCATATGAGGAAGATTTGTCTTTAAGAAATCGGGAAGAGAGGCATCCTGTACAGGCAGAAAAAGAGGATAAAGAAACAATGCATCCCTCTACCTCTGATTCCTCATCAATTATAAAAGACAAAAAAGATCCCGTAAAAGCTAAAAATATAAAGGACATAAAGAGTGAAAAAAAAGTGTCTTTTACAACTACTACGCGTCCTTTGGAGAAAAAAACAGGAAGAAGAACTGCCATCATACAGCTTCTAAAAGCGAAGGGAGAGCTTACCATTAAAGAGATTTCCTCAGTTGTTGATGGCTGGAGCGAGAAGACAATTCAAAGAGAACTTATGTCTTTGATAGATAAAGGTGAAGTGGTTCGTGAAGGAGAGAGAAGGTGGAGCACCTACCGTCTTGTGCAAGGATAAAAGACATCTATTGGTCCATTTTGTTGTAGAGCCCCCTTTTTTTCTTTTAGAAAAAAAGGGGGCTCTGAACACCTCTTGTGGCCATTGACTTAGTGGCTGAAAGTATGTAATATCTCTCTCTTGTGGCGCTTTGATGTTTCAAGGCTAAAAAGTCTTTTAGAGAGCTTATTTTAGCGATTTTTAGTTATCCACACGAATGCTTGATAGGGGGCTTCACTAAGTAATATAATAGTCTACAGGTCATCCCTGGAAGATTACGAGGCTTTATGATATAGTGATTGGATACTTTAATGTGGCAGTTGCACCGATGGTTGACTATGAATCTGGGGCAAGGGCACATCAAAGCGGAGAGAACTTTGACAATGCAATAGTAGAAGAGTTGTCTAAAAATGTCGCTCTTACTGTGCGGTTGCATAGTAATGAGCGGGATACGTTTTTATTCTCGCGAATGATCGAGGCTAAGAGCGATATCCAAAATTAATTACGATATTTCACTCTTTCGTTTTTTTTCGCACTGATGCGTGAAGAGCGGGAGAATGGTTCACATTAAACAAACGGTCGAATAATTGAAATTCCGACACGAACGTTCAACGGTCCTTATTGATTGTCTTCTTTATTAATAAGGGGGAGGAAGGAAAAGAAGAATACATTAGATTATTATTAGTATTTTATTATCAGTAAAAAAGAATCTTAACGCATCGTTACGCACACTAAAAACGGCTTTCAACACACAACGAGCTCGTTTCTGTGTAAGTTTCAATGCATCAATGTATAACTCCCCTCGGCAACGAGAGGATGTACATTACACACAATAAGAAAAGTTATGAATTCTAAATCTGCAAAATCAATCGGCTTTTTAGTAGCCGTTATGATGCTAGGAGGAGTAGGGGTTGCTCACGCGGCACTTACCGAGAGTCAGATATCATCTATTCTCTCACTTCTTTCATCGTTTGGAGCTGACCAGAGTGTAGTTGACAATGTCGACGCATCTCTACGAGGAACAGCTCCATCAGGAACCACTACAGGTGGTTCGGGAGCAGCAGTATGTCCATTCGCATGGTCACGGAGTTTGACAACAGGTGACACCGGCGATGACGTTATGGCACTTCAAAAGTTCCTTAACGCATCATCTGACACACGCGTCGCAGCAAGCGGCGTTGGCTCAGCAGGAAATGAAACAAATTACTTTGGTTCATTGACCGCAGCAGCCGTTGCTAAATTCCAAAACACACACTCTTCAGAGGTTTTAGCTCCATTAGGGCTGAACGCAGGAACGGGGTACTTCGGTGCCTCATCACGCGCAAAGGCAAATGAACTTTGTGTAGCCGGCGGGACAACAACCCCTGATCCAGGCACAGGAACAACCGTTCCGGCAGGAACAGGATTGAGCGTCTCAAGTGCAACACAGCCAGTTAGCACGCTCGCACCGGATAGCGCTTCGCGCGTACCGTTCACGAACTTCACCGTTACGGCGGGTTCTGATGGACCGGTCACAATTAACACGGTTACCGTTGAGCGACAAGGACTTGGCGCAAACGCTGTCTTCTCGGGGATTACCCTTGTAGATGAGACGGGAGTACAGTATGGCCTTGCAAAGACGCTTAACTCAAACAACCAAGCAAACATTGGTGGCACAGTAACCATCCCTGCGGGCACCAGTAAGACATTTACCGTAGCCGGTAATATGGCTTCTAACAACGCCACACGAGATGGACAATATGTTCGCCTTGCGGTTCTTGGGATTAACACAAGCGCTACTGTTAGCGGTTCGCTTCCAATCGTAGGTGCAACGCACACAATAAATGCGACACTTGCAATCGGAACAGTTAACGCGCAAACAGGAGCACTTGACCCAAGGACGAGCCCATCAAAGGAGGTTGGCACAACCAACTACACCTTCGCGGCGGTTAAATTTACTGCTGGCTCGGAAGAGGATGTAACGATGAAGTCAATCCGATGGAATCAATCATCATCTGTTTCAGCTGATGACATTGCCAACGTAAAGATTATTGTTGACCAAGTAGAGTACCCAGCAGTAGTTTCAGAAGATGGCAAGTACTACTCGGCAACCTTTGGTTCAGGAATCGTTATTAAGGAGGGACTTCAAAAAGAAGTTTCAATCATGGGTGACATCGTCGGTGGTTCAAACCGCGGTGTTGACTTTGACCTCTACCAAGACACTGATGTTCACATCGTTGGAAACACCTTTGGCTACGGCATTACGCCAAGCATTGGCGGAGACAACGACACCAATACATCAAGTGACGACTCCGAATTCAACGACGGATCGGGTGACGGTGGCGCACCGCCATTCTACGATGGCCGTGAAGTAACCGTTGGGACAGGTTCTCTTACCATTTCAAGCACGAATGATATACCAGCTGGCAACATTGCCGAAGGACAGAGCAATGTACCGCTTGGTTCATTCAAATTTGATGTCAATGGCGAGGAGGTAAGCTTTACGCAAATCGTCCTTACGATTGCAACCTCATCAGGTTCAGGTACGGATGGAGACATTACTAATGTAACCTTAGTTGATGCAAATGGTTCAACCATTGCAGGTCCTCAAGACTTGAGTGTGTCTGCAGGTACCGTTACCATCTCTGATACCATTACCCTTCCTGTAGGAACAAATATCATTCGTGTCTACGGAACGCTTGACAATGACTGGGAAAACAACGACACGATTGTCGTGAGCCTTCAGACGGCGGCATCAGCACTTACGTCAATTAGAGGTGCTGTGAGTGGACAGACGATTACCGCGACACCTGCTTCAACTGTAACGGCAAAGACGCAGACCGTTAATGGAGCATCACTCACGGTAACACCTGACTCATCGCTCGTTGCTCAAAACATCATTAACAACTCAAATGACGCAATCCTTGGGCGCTACGTCCTTGACGCAAGTTCTTCAGGAGAAGATATTCGCATTACGACGATGCAGTTTGAGAATGTTACCGGCGCCAACGCCGATGTTGATGAGTTAAACACGCTTACGGTGTACGAAAATGGCGTGGCATTGAACACGGGTTCAAATGTTCTCAACCCATCAGGAAATGCTGGCGGTGCTGACAAAGCGCACACCATTACCATTGACTCACCTGGTCTTACCATTCTTAAGGGAAAAACAAAGGTCATTGAGTTAAGAGGAAATGTTGCGGCGTCATCAACGCCAAACTCGGCAACAACCTATACCGTTGACTTTGCTGACAGCACGCTTACCTCTGACTGGACCGTAACCGGTCTTAGCACGGGGACATCCGTAATCGAAACGCTTGCAACAGCCGCAGGCGCAACGATGACCGTTGTTGATAGTGGAACATTAACAGTATCGCTTGACTCGGCAGACCCTGTTGAGAAGTGGTATGTCGCAGGAAGCGTGGCAGAGATTGCGCGCATTCAGTTTGCTGGTGTAAACGAAGCATTGGCACTTACTGATTTCTCGTTGTTGCTTGACACAGCATCGTCATCATCAGCTGATATTTCAGAGGTGTCACTTTGGGATGGATTAACGAAGCTTCTTTCCAAGACAGCTCCGTTCCAAACAGCAAACACCGAGGCGTTTGATCTGCCATCTGCTGGCACAGGTTCGTTCATCGTTGGTAAAGATACCTACAAAGAGCTTACGGTAAAGGTTAAGTTTGCACAGATTGGGACAAGCCTTGCAGGTGCTTCCGGTAAGCGCGTACGCGTTGCAACGACAACAACCGCGACTGACCGCAAGTCACTTGGTAAGGATTCGGGAACCTCAGCAAACGTTCTTGGTTCAATGGGAACCTCAACGGGTGCTAAGTACTTCCGCTCACTTCCAACCGTTGCGAAGCTTGCTGTAGATAACAGAACGCTTGCTAACACGACGATGGAACTCTACCGATTCAGTATCACTGCCGACCCGGCAGGTGATGTTGCAATCTTCAAGACTTCCTTCACCGTCTCAACGACCAGTGCTAACGCAGACTCGTTTACCTTGACCGAGAATGAAACAGGCAAGAATGTTGGAGGAACGGTTCAATCTGCACAAGGTGTTGTTGAAATGCCGGTTGCAAACGCAAACTACGGCTCAACATTCATCACGATTCCAGCTGGAGAAACCCGTACCTATGTTCTTAAGGCGATTCTCACCAATGGTGGTACCGCCGGAGACAGCGTACAGGTCAAGCTAAATGGTGATGGCCTTGCAGTTCTTCTCGCAGGCCAGTACATGGATGACACGACGGCAGTTGACGGACAAGCAGAAGACGACTTTATCTGGTCACCTATCTCTGATGGCTCAGTGCTTATCGCAGATGAAGACTGGATTAACGGATACAAGGTTCCCGGCATTGAGACCGACAACCTTGGAACAGAAGTTATCTCTAACTAATGTTAGCTGATAGGCTTCTTCCGAAAGTCTTCTCTGACTCTCAACAGACGTTGTTAGTCTAAGCACAAAAACACCCCCCTTGTGGGGGTGTTTTTGTTTTATTAAACCACCCCTTCCGGAATTGGAAGGGGTGGTTTTATTAAAGCCGTGTTATACTTCCGAAGTATAACATCCTTTTCAATATCTTTGTTCGGATGTTATTTATTCGGACATCCGATGTCCGAATAAATAAATTGGATAAGAGGATAAGATTTACTTGGAAGCGAGGCTCCTAAGTAACCTTTAAAAAATTTCCTACGCATACGTTTATATAAAAAACCTCCTACACATACATACACCATATATTTGTATCTATAGACACAAATATATAGTATTCCTAAAATTACATAAAATTATATATTCAGTGCTATAGCATCAAATATATAATTTTGCACTCGCACACACTATGATATAATATTGTTCTGTCATTTTATGGTAGAATTTGTGTAATGGATCTTTTCTCAAAACATTTTCTAAAATTTGTGCTCGGATTTGCAGTTATTATCGCACTTGCTATTTTACTTGCCGTTATAGTCGGCTCTTTTGATGTGGGGGTATAAAATTATAATTACTATGAGTAAAGACCTTGAGAAAGAGAATTAAAAAATTCGGACATCCGATGTCCGAATTGAATACGATGTTGGACATCAAATGTCCGTATTACTATGCGCACATACTATAGTCTGAATTAATAGTATATATAGTATTCATAAAATTATATATTCAGTGCTATAGCATCAAATATATAATTTTGCACTCGCACACACTATGATATAATATTGTTCTGTCATTTTATGGTAGAATTTGTGTAATGAATCTTTTCTCAAAACATTTTCTAAAGTTTGTGCTCGGATTTGCAGTTATTATCACGCTTAGTATTTCGTTTGCCGTTATCGTCGGCTCTTTTGATGTGGGGGTATAAAATTATAATTCTATGAGTAAAGATATTGAGAAAGAGAATAGAGATTTGAAGTCAGAGGTTGAACAGTTGCGCGATGAAATTGAGAAGCTTCAGGACAACCTTATTCATGACGGCCTCACGCGCCTCCACACCCGTGAATATTTTTTGGAGAAGGTGGGTGATGAAATGGCGACCCTACACAAGGAAGGGAAAGAGGAACATCGTAAAAAAAGCGTGCTCGGGTTTCAAAACATTAGCTTTCTTTTTTGCGATATAGACTATTTCAAAAAAATAAACGACACCTATGGACATGATGTTGGAGATGAGGCGCTCAAACTTGTCTCTGATGTTTTAAAGCGCAACGTGCGTGACTTTGACACCGTCTCTCGTTGGGGAGGTGAAGAGATTGTCGTCTCGCTTGTCGGCGCATCGCGCGATGAGGCGCGAAGCAAGGCAGAGCATCTTCGTGAGACTACGGCACAAGAAGCCCACGAGCACTTCAAAAGCCGCCACCCCGACCTCAATCTCACTTTAAGCATCGGTGTTGCCGTCTATGAAGAGGGGGTAACACTTGAGGCACTTATAAAACGCGCCGACGAAGCGCTCTACAAAGCAAAAGAGGGAGGCCGCAACCGCGTCGTCGTCTACACAGCAGATAGTGAAAATGATACAACCGCCTCTTAAATAATATCTTGAATACTATAGCCATAGTAAACAATGCTCACTGTAAAAATTATATATTTTACCCTATAGGGTAAAATATATAATTTTGCACTCGCACTCAAATAGTGGAATAATCTCAGTAGCGACAATAACACGAAGAATAAATGTATATCTCACATTACTCATTATGAACAATAGGCATATAACCTCATCTTGCTCATTATGTTACTCATTATGTTACTCATTATGTTACTCCATTACTCATAGAATTATATATTTGATGCTATAGCATCAAATATATAATTTTTATATCATATGAAAAAGAAATATTCTAAAGGGGAAATTGCAAAAATAATACTCATTAGCATGGCGATTATTGGCATGGGGATTACCTTTATTGCCTTGCCGGGAACGGCATATATTTTCCAACTTTTTAAACCAAAAAATGGGCAAGATAAACATAGGATACGACAATCATTACACGGTCTTGAAAAGAATAATTTTGTCCGTAGGTACAACAAAAACGGACAAGAATTTATTGAGCTGACCTCTAAAGGAAAACAAAAAGTCTATAAATACCAAATAGATGAAATTTCTCTGAAAAAGAAAAAGAAATGGGATGGAGAATGGGTTCTTATTGCATTTGATATTCCTGAAAATAAAAAGGGAGCTCGAAACGCTCTAAGTAGAAAATTAAAGGAAATAGGATGTTATCCTCTCCAAAAATCCCTTTTTGCTTATCCATATGAATGTAAAGAAGAGATAGATTTTGTAACGAACTATTTCAAGGTAAGCAAGTATGTCTATTATATGAAGGTCCGTGATATAGAAGGGGGAGACGGAAAACTTAAAAAACATTTCAACCTTCGTTAATACTATATATATTGTAGAGAATAATACCATAAATTATATATTTGATGCTATAGCATCAAATATATAATTTATATAATTTAGGGTATTTACAGATAAAAAGGCAAAAGTGTTTTTAATTTAAGGTGCTCTATAACAAGAAAATGAAATCTGTGGAAAAGTTGGGAGAACTTTTTTTTAAAAAAGGTACACTAGAAAGGTATGAATGACGAACAAAAATATAAAAGACCGATGGTTATCAGCATTATCGTGCTTATCATTGCTATCATCGGACTTGTTTATTATTACTCCACCAACCTCTCCTTAACGCCGGAGCAAAAAGCAGAAAAGGAAATACTAGACTATTATGCTGACCTGGAAGAGCAGTATAAAAATGACACATTCGGTGGGGAGACGCCAGAGGAGACATTAGAGCTTTTTATCGCGGCGCTTGAAGCGGAAGATATTGAACTCGCGAGTAAATATTTTTTACCTGATGAGAG
>JBBDJW010000017.1:0-4074 GCA_040879685.1 Minisyncoccota bacterium
TCACTTGTGCGCTCAAATAAGATTGATGTTATCGTGATTGACTCGGTTGCAGCGCTCACTCCCAGGGATGAAATTGAAGGAGAGATGGGAGCACAACACATTGGCAAGCAGGCGCGTTTAATGTCTCAGGCATTGCGCAAGTTGACCGCAATTACGGCTCGCAGTAAGACTGTTGTTATTTTTATAAATCAAATCAGAATGCAGATAGGCGTTATGTTCGGCAACCCCGAAACAACGCCGGGGGGAAAGGCACTCAAGTTTTATACTTCGGTACGACTTGATGTCAGGCGTATCGCACAGATTAAAAAAGGAGATGATGTTATCGGCGCACGAACTCGTGTGAAGGTTGTTAAAAATAAGGTTGCCGCTCCGTTTAGGAAGGCTGAGTTTGACCTTATCCACAACGAAGGAATCTCACAGGAAGGAGAAATTCTTATTCTCGGTGAAGAGCTGGGCCTCATCCAAAAATCAGGTGCATCATATGCCTACGGAGAGGAAAAACTTGGGAGAGGATATGACGCCACGCGACTCGCTCTTAAAGAAAACAAAAAGCTCCGCAATGAAATATTAAAAGAAATTAAAAAGGGGCTTAAAGAGAAGAGGATATAAAAAGGGACAGAGTATAAGAAACCGCCAATTCCTTAACGGAATTGGCGGTTTCTTATTTTGTATTGAATTAACTCCAGAATTAATTCAAAGATTCTTTTTAGACCATTATATATAATAGAAAAAAATTCATAACCATACATAAAAACCTATCGGTTTTTATGTATGGTTATGGTGCATTGTTTTGTGCGCGAATTTTAATTTGAACTGCACCTTGCTTGGCTTGTGCACTTTAAAAGTGCACAAGGACAAACTAAAAGCTATACGCCATCTTTCTGCGCATATCCCAGAGAAAAAGAGTGATGAGTATCAGGATACCGAGCATAATAACTTGTGTTGTCGCTTCCGTGTTAAGAAGCGCCGACTCAAGAAAGGTATAGGAGGCGTTTACATCCGCGAATGATGGCATGTTGCGCACTACCTGTCCGAATGAGACATAGAAAGTAAGTTGCCAGATAAGCCCGCCAATAACGGCAAGCTTCGCCGTTGTCATATTGAAGACTTGACGGAAAAGCCAAATGGCATAAATTTTCCTCATTAAACTTTTTTTGTAAACCATAATTTTTTCAAAACATATTCCATAGAGCTCGAAACATAAGAGTAATTTATTTGCTCGTGTCGCGTGTTATATTTCATATGTTATATTTGACGATTAATTTGCTCATCAATCTTGCGATACTCTTTTTTAGCACGATGCACGCGTGTTTTTACCGCCGATTGCGAAATGCCTTCAAGCTCCGCAATCTCTTTTTGCGGTACACCATCTATAAAATGGAGCCGCAAAACGCGCGCAAGATGGCGAGGCATGCGAACCAAGATAGATGCAACGAAATTGGAAATCTCTCCTGTTACCTCCTCCTTCTCGTCAGGCAATGCCTCATAAAATTCCGTCTCTAGGTGCACTTCACGCTCGTTATACTTCTTTAACTTCTGATAGTAGGTAAAGGTTGTGTTTATTAAAATCTTATACCCCCATGATTTAAATGAGGCTCCTTCCACCGTACGAAAACGATCTGCATTCATATAAATCTTTAAAAAAGTTTCTTGCACGATATCATCTATTTCATCGCGATCCCCCAAAATTCCTCTCGCCTTTCTTTTAAAAGGTTCCTCATAACGAGAAAGAAGCTCCTCAAAAAAGGAAGGATTTTTTTGAGACTGGCGCAAAAGCTCCTCATCGGAGAGCTTTGTTTCTTTACTCTCTTGCATACTGCTCATTATAGTCATATGATACACGCCTTATCCGTGAGGTCAAAATACCCACTTCTTTCTCTCTATAACACATTTGCACACTTTAAGGTTTCAGTCCATACTATCCCAATATGTTAAGTTACAATGAAATACTCCACAGAAAATACATCTCCCTTGACGGCACTCCTTATGAGGTTGTCTCTTCACATATTTTTAGAAAGCAAAAACAAAAGCCCGTTAATCAAACAAAACTTAAGAATCTTATCACCGGCAAGGTCATTGAGCGCTCGTTTCATGTGAGAGAGAGTGTTCCGGAGGCTCATCTTGAAAGTGAGCCGATTATCTATCTCTTCACAAAGAAAAGTGCGCAAAAGAGCGAGGAGGAATACTGGTTTAGAAAAAAGAACGACCCAAAAGTACGATTCCAGTTGAACGCGAGTGTTCTTGGCGGTGCACTTAATTATAGTAAAGAAAACGAGGAGCTCACCGCGCTTTCTTTTGATGGTGAGGTTATTGGAATAAAAATTCCCATTAAAGTTACTCTGCTGGTAAAAGAAGCGCCACCCTCAGTTAAGGGCAATACCGCACAGGGCGGTACAAAACCCGTCGTGCTTGAAACAGGGCTTAGTGTCTCAGCCCCTCTTTTTATAAAAGAGGGAGACAGCATTGTGGTCAATACAGAGACAGGAGAATATGTGGAGCGAACAAGCTAACTTTTTTTCGTTAAAACGAGACAGGTAGTAGATATCATAAGGCCCTCTATCATAAAAAATTTTATTCTAGTATTCTCAAGAACATCAGAATAAAATAAGTTCATCAGGAAGTTCAGTCCCCAGTAGCTCCTGAGTGAATACTGAATGTCAGAGTCAGGGAATATAAAAATCCTTGCTTTAAAGCAAGGATTTTTATATTCGTATTATTCGTACAATTCGTATTAGTATATTTACCTCTGAATATACGGCAAAAGTGCCATAAAACGCGCTCGCTTTATAGCACGAGCAAGCGCACGCTGTGTCTTTGCATTCACCTGATTGTGCCTGCGTTTTGCAATACGCGCATGCGGAGTAAGAAACTTTTTCAGCGTCTCAACATCCTTATAGTCAATTTTTTTGGGATTATTATTCATAATGCTTTAAAAAGGAATATCTTCTGACTTAATGTCCTCTTCAGGGTATTCAATCGTATCAAGATTTTCATTTTGCCCTGTATCCTGATTATCGGAAGGAGTATTAGCCGCTGAAGCTGAATCGGAGCTTCCCCGAGGCCCAAATTGCACACGGTCTGCGACAATTTCTGTTCTGTAGCGTTTTTGTCCATCCTGTCCTTCCCAGCTTCGTGTTTGAAGTCTCCCTTCAACCAAAACCGAGCTTCCTTTTTTCAAATATTGCGCAACCGTCTCTGCCTGCCTGCTAAAAACAACAATGTTATGAAATTCTGCGCTTTCTTGCTTGTTGCCATCCTTATCTTTCCAGACACGGTTGGTCGCAACAGAAAAATTGGTTACCGGAACACCCGAAGGAAGTGAGCGCATCTCCGGATCTCGTGTTAGATTTCCTATAACAAATGCTTTGTTTAAGTACATAGTTGGGATGTAAAAAGTTAAAAGTTAAAAATAGAATATGATAAATGAAGTGGCCTTATTCACGAACAAGTTCGTCTATTGTTTTGTCTAACTCTTCCTCACTTATTTTCTCTTGCGAAGAGATCGTCTTTTTCTTCTTTTCGTGCGAGCCACTCAAAAAGGTCATTTTGTGGGAGACTTTTTCGGAAGCTACCTCTTCTTCGGTCTTTATAATAATGTAGCGCACAAGAGAAGAAAGCCCGTCTATCTTTTCTTTCAAAAGCGGTGCACTCTCCGGACTCATAGTGAATGTCATAAACCCAAAATACGCGCTGGTGAATTCACTACGCTTGTTTGAAAAAATCTTTGAAAGCGGGTATGCGAGTTCACGCAATTGGGGCATCTCATCTTGCACTATAATGCCACCGAGCGATTCAACAGCATCGCGGATGTGGGCCACCTCATTCGGAAGATTTTCTTCCTCTATGGTTGGAATAATGTGATAGCCAACCTCATAGAGTTGCGGTTCTTGCCCTTTACTTTCTTGCTCTCTCTCTTTTTCCATAGTTACACAATACTAACAGAAACAATCCTGAGTGTCAAAAATGCCTCCTGAATTACCACCCGAAGGGCGCCATCTCTCTTTCAAACACTCCACCTGGCAAATATACACAAGTCAGACTTGTGTGGTAGATTTGTATGATATGTATGGCCAG
>JBBDJW010000017.1:4174-11455 GCA_040879685.1 Minisyncoccota bacterium
GCAAATATACACAAGTCAGACTTGTGTGGTAGATTTGTATGATATGTATGGCCAGAGCGTTTCTTGTTTTTTTCCGCTCCTCGAGCGAAAGATGGTGATAATTCATACACTTTGATTATCTCAAGGCGTTGCACTTACGTGTTGAACCTAGGTTAGAGAGCAAACACTCTCCTTACATTGGCAAGAAGCGCTTTCTTTACCCCTTCTTCATCCTCATCTCGCAGGTGTGCGATTCGTCCTACTATTTCTTTTACAAAAAGAGGCTCATTGCGCAAGCTACGGTATGGTACAGGAGCTACAAAGGGGCAATCGGTTTCTGAGAGAATGTGGGTAAGCGGTGTTTCTCTCACCACAGCGTCATATTCTGAGGCAAAGGTTATAACACCGGTAAACGAAAGGGTGAAATTAAGGGCGACAAACCGACCTGCCACCTCGCGATTCCCCACGAAAAAATGAACGTCCCCACGGAGCTTTTCTTCATATTCTTTTTTATACCCTTCAAGAATTTCCAAGACGTCACGGTAGGCATCCACGCTATTTCGGGTTGGGCGACAGTGAAGCATAAGCGGCAGATTATGCGTAAGCGCAAACTCAATCTGCTTTTTAAAAAGAGCGACCTGTCGAGTCTTCTCTGTTTCAAAATCCCCCTTGAGACGAAAGTAATCAAGGCCACACTCACCAATCCCAACAACCTTTTCGTCCAAAAGTTTTTCATATTCTTCTTCAACAAAAGTCTCTCTCGCTCTATCTGTTGGATGCTGTCCAATAATAGCGTAGAGATTGTCATGGCTCCGCGCAAGAGCGACGGCGCGGCGCGAGCTTTCAATATCGGTACCGATAACAAATGCACCAATATGTGCTTCTTTCATTCGTACCAAAACCTCATCGCGATCAGCGTCAAACTCTTTTTCTTGTATATGGGAGTGTACATCAAAATAATCCATTGCGTTTAAAAAATTAAAAACTACCACTACCTTTCGCCTCCTCCACTTGGAAGCCAGACTTTCAAGTGGGGTGTTCAAGTTACTTGTTAGGAAAATTTCAGTTGAGGCGTGGAAAGAGGTTCTCCGGCTTTTTGTTTGCAACCACAGCATCATGAATCTTCTTTGCTGTCTCGGGCATAAACGGTTCAAGCGCTCTCCCGATGAATAAAAGCTCCGTACCAAGCTCGCGAATAAGCTCTTTTGCTTTTTCTGGTTCATCTTTAATAAGTTTAAAGGGTTCAGTTGCTGTAATTTTTTCATCCAACGCCTGAATTCTAGACCACAGAGAATCCATCGCCTTTTGAAAATTAAACTCGTCAAGCATGTGTATCTCCTCTCGTGAGTTTACGCCGGAGTATTGATTGAGGTGTTCTTGAGACATTTTCATAATTCGCGCCACCACATTCCCCAGCCCGTTCACCAAATTCGCCGTATACCATTCATCAAGCCGTTCATGCGTAATGTCGGTATCTTCAAACGGATGTACATGCCGAAGAAGGAGGTAGCGCGTCGCATCAGTTCCATAACGAGCGACAAGTTCATCGGGTGAGATAACATTTCCAAGCGATTTGCTCATTTTTTGCCCCTTACTGGTAATAAAACCATGGTAAAAAACCATATCGGTGTTTTTCACTCCCGCAGAGAAAAGCATCGCCTGCCACATTAAAGACTGAAAACGCACTTGGTCTTTTCCTGCTGTTTGAACTATATACCCCTCTTCCCAAAATTTTTTAAAATTTCCGTTTTTGTCGTCAGGCCAGCCGAGTGTTGAAATATAATTAGTGAGCGCGTCAAACCAGACATACATCACCTGCGTCTCATCATCCGGAACAGAAATCCCCCAGCTCATCCGCTCTCTCTCACGAGAAATACTAAAATTTTCCAAGCCATCTTCAACAAACGCAACCGCTTCTTTTCTGCGCCATTCCGGAATAATGACACCGTCACGAGTAAGGTATTCTAAAAGCGCCTCTCTATAATTGCTGAATTTAAAAAAGTAATTTTCCTCTTCAATTTCCTGAAGTTCCATATTCGGATGATTCGGGCACTTACCCTCAATCAAATCACTCTCGCGAACAAACATCTCATCCCCCACGCAGTACTTCCCTTTATACTTCTTTTTGTAAATATCCCCTTTTTCATTGCACCGTCTCCACATTTCTTGTGCCGCCTTGGCATGCTCGGGGAGCGTGGTACGAAGAAAATTATCGTAGCTAAGATTAAGTTTTTCCTTAAGCGCCTTGAAAGCACGGGCGTGTGCCTCTACATATTCTTGTATGTCTCGCCCTTCCTCACGCGAGCGTCCCTCAATCTTTTGCCCGTACTCGTCTGTGCCTGTATTAAAAAAGACCTCGTGTCCGAGGATTCTCCAGAAGCGCGCAAGCGCATCAGCCTGTACAATCTCAAGCGCAAATCCAAGGTGTGGGTCTGCGTTTACATAGGGAAGCGTTGTTGTGATATAGCGCTGGCATTTCATGCTCACCGTAAAAATCTCTAAGAGTTTGTTTTTACTTTTTCCAGTTCGGCTCGTTTTCCTTTTTGGATATCATCGGCAAACTCCATCAAGGCGGCTGCGACCGGCACGGCGAGCAATACTCCTAAGAACCCTGCAAGTTTGCCTCCAATAATCAACGCAAGGATAACGACAATAGGAGAGACTCCCACAACCTTGCGCACCACAAGCGGGTAAATGAGGTGGTTTTCAAATTGTTGGATAATGGCATAGAGACCAAGTGTCATAAAACCAACCGTTACGCTATCAAGAAATGCAATTGCAACAGCAGGAACAGCGGCAAGAATCGGGCCAAAGAGCGGGATAAGTTCAAAGAGCGCCGCAAGTACCGCAAGCGTAAGTGCGTACGGCACACCTATAATGGTAAGTCCGAGATAGACAAGAACGCCGACAATAAGACCAAGAAGAAGCTGCCCCTGCATCCAAAGTCCGATCTTTCTCTGAGAGCGCCTCCATAAGTCAATCACATAGCGTTCATGCCGCGCAGGAGTAATAATCTCAATAAAATCATCAATACCGCGCCGTTGAACAGCCAAATAAAATGAAATGACAAGTATTAAAATAAAGCCAAAAAGTCCTCCAAAGACCGAGGTAATAATCCCCACAATATTACCTGAAAAGCTAGCGAGCGCTGTGCGCACTTCAGAAAGTGTCTCACGAAGAGAAAGTGTATTGGTAATGTCTCCAACCAAAGGAGCGCCGGCAAGAGGTTCTGCAAGTCCTATGTCTTCAATATATGAAGGAAGTACGTTTAAAAGTTTTGAAGTCTCACTTACCAAAGGTGGTATAAAAAGATATAACGCTCCCGCAATAAAAGAAATAGAGGCAAAATAAATCAAGAGCACCGCTATTGTACGAGGTATTTTGTGGCGCACAAAAAAGAGCGTTGCCGGCTCAATCGCGGAGGCGAAAACAATTGCCGTTAAAACGACAAGCGCAAGGTCACGAAGCACATACACAAGCCAGAGGAGAATAAGAATAAGCGCCAGCTTTACGAATGTCCCTGAAGCTATAGTAATGCGGATATCTTTATCCATTACACATAATAGTAGCACATGCGACTCTTCACGCGAAGAGAGGTGCCCTTAAACCAGCTCGGAGAGTTCTTGGATAATCCCTGAAACCGCAACCCTCCTTTGCTCTCCTGTGTCGCGGTCACGAAAGGTAACGGTGTCGTCTTCTAAGGTAGTAAAATCAATCGTCACACATACGGGCGTTCCTATCTCGTCTTGCCTGCGATAGCGCTTCCCAATATTGCCGTTGTCATCAAAAAGTACATGCGGAACCTCTTTTTGTATCATTTCATAAACAGCTCGCGCCTTGCCGACAAGCTCGGGCTTATTTTTAAGTAGAGGGAAAACGGCTGCCTTAATCGGTGCAATGCGCGGAGAAAGTGCAAGGTATACTCGTGGCTCTCCATCAAGTTTGTCCTCACGATATGCTGAGCACAAGACTGCCAAAAGAGTCCTCCCCACCCCAAAGGAAGGTTCAATAACATGAGGAATAAATTTTTCTTTTGTTTGAGGGTCTTCATATGAAAGAGAAACCCCAGACGCTTCTTGATGTGAGCGTAAATCATGCTCTCCTCTGTAGGCAAGACCATAAAGTTCTTTTTGCCCGAAGGGGTATTCAAATTCAAAATCAACCGTCCTTTTTGAGTAGTGCGCTCTCTCACTTTCAGGAACCTCAACTTCATGCACCTTCTCTTGTGCGATACCCACATCAGCAATCCAGGCTTTCATTTCACTCTGCCAATAAGCAAAGTGCTTTTCCCACTCGTCTTCACGAACAAAATACTCAAACTCCATAATTTCAAATTCACGAACACGAAAGAGAAAGTCCCGAGGAGCAATTTCATTACGAAATGCCTTTCCGATTTGCGCGATGCCAAAAGGAAGTCGCGGGCGCATCGTATCAAGAATATTTTTAAAATTGACAAACATTCCTTGTGCGAGCTCTCCGCGAAGATGCCCCGCCGCCCCCTCACTTCCTGCACCAAGTGTAACGGGAAACATTAAATTAAACTGCTCCTCCTTCCCGAGCACTCCACCGCACTCCGGGCACTTATTTCCCTCCGGCACATGGTCCGCACGAAACCTCTCCCCGCACTTCTCACACTTCACAAGAGGATCGCTAAATCCTGAGAGATGACCGCTCGCTTCCCATACCTTCTCCGGCATAATAACGCTCGTCGCGATGCCGTAGATATCGCCACGATGTTCAACAAAACGCTTCCACCACATATCTTTAATAGTATAGGCAAGTTGGGCGCCAAGTGGACCGAGATCAAAAAAACCCGAAGCCCCTCCATATATCTCACTTCCCGCAAAGACGAAGCCGCGCCGTTTAGCAAGTGAAACTATTTTTTCCATAAGCTTGTTTTCTTTTTCTTTTTTCATAGTTATTACTCTATCACTGTCCCTTGCCCCGATACATACTGTGGGTCACTAAAAAGATTTGTGTCCAAGGCGCGGTTTGTTTTTTGAATGCGTACTTCCGCAAATTCATCAGAACCACTAAACTCTGTTTCATTTATAAGCATCATTCTCTCTCCGACATCATTTATACTTGGCGTTAAGCCAACCTGAAAGGAAACCTCTCGTGGATCACTCCCCACACCGGCACCGGCACGGATAACTCCAAGATCCCACACAACACTGCGCTGTCTCTCATCATAAGAGATTTTTTCGGAAGAAGGCGTGGCAACACCCATCCAGCGAACCTTTTCGGGAAGTGTTGCGCGCACTTTTGCATTTGAAACAGTATTTGAAGAATTAACCACGGACCACACAATGGTGTACGTTGTTTCATTGTCTTTACGCGGAGGAATTCCACCGCGGTTTGCAAACGGCCCATCAAAGTAAAGTGCTCTTGTCCCAAGTGCAAGATTTGATACAAAACGAATCTCACGAGAAACCACACTTGTAATCTCCCTTCCCACGCCTTCTTCAGAGAGTCGTTCACCGCGAGCGCTCACCTCCATATGAATTGTGGGGCTTTTATACAATGAACCGCCTTGAGGAAAAAGCGAGCGTGAAGAAAATGAGAAGTTTACCGAACCCACTCTTCCCGGCTCTATTTCTCTCAACGCTTCATTGGTACTCCCTGTCCAGAGAATTGTGTCTTCTGAAGAACGATAGATCCCCTTCTCAACACTCACCGTTGCCTTGTCAAGAACTTCTCCGGAGAGCTTGATTTCAATTTCTGCGTTGGTAATTTTTGCCGGCGTATTGTTCACCCACTCAATCTGAGCTCGAAGCTCTTGCTCACTTGCTACCGAGTATTCATCAAGAATGCTTCCGTTGAGACGAAACTGCAAGCCAAGAAACGGCCTTCCAATCAAAATAGATGAGAGCCAAGAATTATAGACGACACCAATAGTGCGCGCATCAGAGCTTGATTGTGCGCCACTTTCAATTCTAAAGACCTTCTCTTCTCCATCTTGCCCATCTAAGATACCGCGAATAGTAATCTCCCTCTCTCCTCCGGGTGGCAAATCTCCAATTCTCCATACAGAGTCTCCAAAAGAAGGACTCGGTGTTGCGTCAATAAAGGTGTAGCCAAAAGGATATTCAACCCTCAGAAGGAGGTCGTTAATGACCTCTTCGCCATTGCCCCGCAGTACTAAGGTAAGCGGAATTTCTTGACCGGAACTCGTCTCCTTCAATGATTCAACGGTAAGGTTAATTGGTGACTCGGTGATCGTGATCTCGTGCGTTTTGCTTGCAACAAAAATGGCGTTAGAGCCCTCTGTACGATATTCCAGCTCAAGAGCAAGTTCTTTTGTGCTCCCTTGCTGACCAAAGAAAATAGCGCTGATCGTTTGACTGGCCGTAGCACCGGCTTGGATTGTATCAAGCGAAGTTCGGGTACGGCGCAACTCTTCACCCTTGCTCTGTGTGCTACGCGTCCCCTCTGGAAAAATAATGATGAGATCAATAAACTCAAGAGCCACATCATTGTTGTTTTCAATAAGTATTTGCAGTGTTACCGCACTCCCGGCCTCAATTGTTGAGGGGCCCGAAAGAGCGATGGAAACATTTTTAGATGAGACAACATTAGACCCGCCAATAAAAACAATAAGGGTAACGGCGAACGACGCAATAAAAAAAACAACCGATGCAAAAAAGAGCTTGGTGATAAGGGGCATCTTTTCTCGCGGTGATTTCTTTTTTGCCGAAGACTTCGGAATCCACCCGTGCGGAGCATCCACCTCGTTAGGGTGAAGGTATCCTCTGTCGGTACGGCTCGTACGAGCACCTCCCCGAGTATAAAGTTTATGAGAAAGGTTTTGTAGGGGTGTCTTTCCTCCTTGCTCTTTGGCCATATAGCTAAGAGTATAGCATTTTTGAGCAAAAAACACGCTCCTTAATGCACAGAGACGCTCTCACCGTTACTTTTAAAAATAACCGCCCCTTTCTCATCTGTGCGCAAAAACGGAATAGAAAATTGTAAAAACCGATCAACCACCTCCTTGTGCGGATGCCCATAGCGATTATCTCGCCCTGCAGAAACCACCGCAAAGAGAGGGGCTACCGTGCCGATAAAAAGCTCGCCGGATGAGGTGTGCGAGCCGTGATGCCCCGCTTTTAATACCGTCGCTTGCAGCGCATCACCAAATGAACGGACAAGATAGTTTTCAATTTTCTTTGGCGCATCTCCCGTTAGCAGAAAACTCGTGTTAGTATAGATAACTTTTGCCACCACAGAGGCGTCATTGGGATTCGCGCCCGTCATCTCTCTGTCAGGAAATAAAATCTCAACGACGACGCTTCCACCAAGTGG
>JBBDJW010000018.1:0-10297 GCA_040879685.1 Minisyncoccota bacterium
CCCCCCCCCCCCCCACTTTTCTTCTCAATACCCTCATCTGCCACATACCTATGCAATGTTTCTTGCGCATCACTCTCTTCGGTAAGAGGCGTCTCAAAAAATGCCCCTACGCGAAAAGCTTGAAAAACGGCAGGAAGCCCGCCGATATGGTCAAGATCGGGATGCGTCGCCAAAACTACATCAATTGAGCGGTCATAAAATGGCATCACTTTTGAAAGTTCCGAGAGCACCGCGCGGTTTGCTCCGCCATCAATTAACATCTGCACCTTGTCAGGTGATTCAATAAAAATCGCATCACCCTGGCCCACATCAAGAAACGCGACGGTGAGCGTGCCATTCGGAGCACTTGTGCTAACGCCATACCAGACAAACAAAACGGCAAGTGCAAGCACTCCCAAAAAATAAATCCGTACATACTTTTTTATATGCGCAGTCATTAGGTATTACTATAACCTCTTTTACTCTCTTTCGCACAATTGTTATACTAAATTCATGTCTTTACTTCACAATTTTTTATCCTTAATTCATAAATGCTATGCACATCTATAAAGAGCAGTCATTTGATATCCCCGAGCTTAAAGGCCTCTCGCACAAACAGCTTGAAGAGCACCTCAAACTCTATGCCGGCTATGTGAAGCATGTGAACCTCATCCGTGAGAAAATCCACGAGCTTGAGGCATCCGACCCTGAAAAGAATGCATATCTCATCTCCGAGCTTCGCCGACGCTTCTCATTTGAGTTTGACGGCATGCGCATGCATGAATATTACTTTGAGGAGCTTGAGGGAGGCAAAGAAGAAGCTCCCGAAAGCTCAAAGCTTGTTGAGGCGCTCACGAAAAAATATGGCGGGTATGCCGAGTGGCTAGAGCACTTTAAAAAAGTGGCAACGACCCGCGGTGTCGGCTGGGCAGTCCTTTATTATGACCCAAAGGCAAATCAAATACACAGCGTATGGGTAGAAGACCACGAGCTTGGCGTGCTTGCCGGCTTACCAATTCTCCTTGCGCTTGATATGTGGGAGCATGCCTTTATGGTTGACTACACGCCAAGCGAAAAGAAAGACTATATTGAGGCGTTCTTTAATAACCTCAACTGGAGTGTTATTGAAAGTCGGTTTACTACATACTCATAGCATCTACAGATCTCGGGCAGTAATAATAATAAACGGTTCATTCCCCCAAGGAATGAACCGTTTATGTTGTTTATGCTCTTTTTCGCATTATGCCCTGCGTTACTATTATGCTTTTAGCGATAAAAGGATACTGAGAGGTACGGAGTATATACGTAAATCTTTTTACATTTCTTTAAACGCGGTTGCAGTGGGTACGTTTCTTCTTCCTCTCCATATAACCCATACATAGAACGCATAAAAGCTAAAAACCAACCACAGCGGGAATGACGGAACAGAGACGGAGGCAAAGGGTAGTCCGGCAAAAAAATCAACAACCTTAAGCTCATAGGCAAGGAGTGCATAGGAGATATACGCAAAGGGTAAAGAAAAAAGCGCGCCAAAAAGCCCAAAAAAGGCAGTTAAAAAACCAAAGAGCATTGTTGCAGGAATGAAAAGAAGAATTAAAAGGTTAACAGGAACGGCCACAAGAGAAATCTCCCCCATCATATAAAGTAAAAGAGGCAAGACAAAAATCTGCGTTGACAAGGTTGCCCCGACAACACTACGAAATCCACCAACATTGCTTATAAAAGAGAAGAGTTTCTCAATGCGAGGTGAAAAATAAATAAGTCCTATCGTTGCAAGAAAAGAGAGTTGAAATGAAGGGTCGTAGAGAAGAATTTTTGGATTATGCACGAGCATTATAAAAGCGGCAATAAACAAAATGCTTGTAATAGCATGCACCCTTCCGCTCATTCGTGCGACCATAACCAAAAACGCCATAATACTCGCCCTGACAATTGTCGCACCAGCGCCGGTCATTAACGCAAAGGCGGCGATAAAAAGTGATGAGCTAACGAAGCCAACCATTCGTGGCGCGTAGCTGGCGACACGGCCAATTGCATCTGCTACGATGGTAACGTTGTATCCGGAGAGAACCACGATATGGATAATGCCCGTTATCCTAAACTCATCCAAAAGGTCTTTGCCGAGTGATTGTTTTGCTCCCACGACAATTCCTCCTAAAAGCGACGAGGCCGGTTCTGGAATAACGCGCGCCGTATTTTCTAAAAAACGCGCCTTGAGAGCAAAGAGAAAGTGGCGCACAGCATTTCCTTCGTGCGTGCTTATAAGCTCCCCTTCAGGAAAAAACATCTGATAGTAAATGTCGCTTTTCCCTAAATACGAAACATAATCAAACGGCCGTCCTTCTTCGCCCTCTTGTGCAAAAAAGTTTTTTGGCTTTTCCAAAACACCGCTCCAGCGCACCCTATCTCCATATGAATACTCGGGAAAATGACTCGTTGTTACAAGTACCTTGCTTTCAACATCTTCCTCTCCCTGAGCAAGAATGATTTTCTCCGCGCGCAGTGTGAATTTGGTGTGTGTTTCGCGGATGTCAGGCTCATCAACAATGACTCCTTCAAAGGAACTATGTCTTCCCGAAACGGCATCTAGCAAAGCATCTCCCGTATTTTGCATTGCAACATCAACGCGAAATACACCAAGCCCTAAGGATCCTATAAAAACAGCGACAAGGAGAGTGCCGGAGAGCTTCTTTGCCTCTACTCTTTTGCTCACAAGAAAAATAACAAGCGCAAGAAAGAGAAGAAACGAGGCAAAGACAAACGGCTCACCCAGTGAGCCATGAGGAGAGAGAAAACGCAGTGCAATCCCGCACGCGAACCCAAAAACAAGAAAACCTATATAAGGATTCATCCTAAAATTTAAGGTTTAAAGTTCATAAAGTTATAAAGCAAGAACGTATTGTCTGGATAACTTATTTTTAGTAACTAACGGCTAGCTTTGTCCATCGCCTCATTAGCAAGCCTATCAGCGTCTTTATTGTTTTCCCTACGGACATGAACAAAAGAAATTCGGGAGAAAAGTGCAACACGCATATTCCAAATTGAAATAAATTTTGGAAATAATGTCGGCTCTTTTATTTGATAGTGTCCGTTTAACTGCGAAACGATAAGCTCACTATCAGAGCGCACCTCAATTTCTACAGTTTTTAGTTTTTCCTTTCCAAACATTTTTTTGAGTGCGTGAAGGCCAAGAATTATTGCCTCGTATTCTGCAAAATTGTTGGTTTGCACACCCAGCGGTTCGGCAATTTCTTTAAGTACGGTGCCATGAGCATCAGTGATATACACACCAGCGCCAGCAATACCGGGATTACCGCGTGCGCCACCATCAGTAGAGACTATTATTTTTTTTACTTGTCTTTCCATAAACTTATGCGACAAGCTCCGCGATACGAAGCCGCAGTTCGTGGCGACCCATAAAGGTATTCTTCTCAAGGTATGCTACACAACTCACCACTCCCTTCTCTACCAAGGTTGCATAGGCATCCTCTTTATGAGCAAAAAAAGAAATTGCCTTTACTTTTCTCCCCGCCGCACTTATAAGCGAGAGCTCTATGTGCTCTCCTCCTTTACCAAACCAACGAAAAGAATCTATCTGTGCATTTTTGAAGAGAAAAAGGGGGCGCGGATTTCCTATTCCAAATGGCGCGAGTTTTGAAAGAGCGCGATGTGTATCCCATCCTACCTCATCAAGCGAAAGTTCTCTCTCAATACTGCCTTCTTCACTCTCTACACTATCGTGCGGAGTTTCTTTAAGTGCTTGAAGAAGCGCTTCTTCAAGTGTGTGTATGCGTTCATGAGCAACTGAAAAGCCCCCGGAGTTACGATGCCCGCCAAACTCAAGAAGGGTATCCCCTGCGCGCTCCATACACGCGACAACAGAAAACAGTCCGTTCCCCCTACATGAACCTTTAATGCTATCCTCTTCACCCCCTCTCCCCCAAAGAAAAACAGGTACGCCGTATTCTTGTGCCAATGTATTCGCGGCAAGCCCTAAGAGCCCGGGTTGCCAATGGGGATTCCCTAGAACGATAATCTCCTGTATGTTTTTTTCTTTAATTTTTTTGTGAGCCTCTTTTACAATCCCTGCGACAATAACTTTTCGCTCTTTATTGAGCTTCTCCAAATAAGAGACGAGCTCCGCCGCCCTTCCTTCATCTTTGGTGGTAAGCATTTCAAAAGCCTGAAAAGGTGTATCCATTCGTGATGCGGCATTGATGCGCGGAGAAATAGAAAAACCGACATCATTCTCTTCTATATATTGCTGTAAAACATTCGCTTTATGAAGAAGCGAAACAAGGCCGGGTCGTGACGAGCGACGCAGTACTTTAAGTCCATAATATGCCAAGACTCTGTTTTCTCCGACAAGAGGAACCATGTCTGAAATAGTGGCAAGGCCAACCATGTCCAAAAGCCACTTCTCCCAACCTTCGGAAACCTCAAACATGCCTGTCTTTTTCCCTTCCTGAAGAAGCGCCTCAATTAATTTAAATGCTACACCGCATCCGCACAATTCTTTAAAAGGATACTCGTCATCCTCTCTTTTTGGATTAACAACTGCATAAGCAGGAGGGAGCTCTGAAGAGGGAAGGTGATGGTCGGTTATGATAACATCTATGCCGAGTGACGAGGCTAGCGCGACTTCTTCATTGTCTGTGATACCACAATCGGCAGTAATAATAACAGAAGCACCTTCCTGCGCCAGAGCGCGAAGCGCCTCTTTATTAAGTCCGTACCCTTCTTTGTTTCTATGGGGAATATAGTTTTGAAAGTTTTCAAAACCTATTTTTGTAAAAAAATCATAAAAAATAACCCCTGCAGGAATCCCATCGGTGTCATAATCGGTATAGACTATAATACGCTCGTTATTTTTGATTGCCGTAAGAATGCGCGACACAGCCTTGTCCATATCTTTTAGCAAGAAAGGGTCGTGGAGGTGCTTATCATAGTTTGGATTAAGAAAATCCGTAATATCCTTATCGCTGGTAATGCCTCTTTTTGTGAGAAGCTCAAGGGTGAGGGGGTGAGATATCACTGTTCGCCGAAGCGTCGCGGTGTTCATAAATCTCAGTATACCATAGAGAAATGCAAAAGGTCCTCTCACAAGAGAGAACCTTTTGCCCTACTTTAGGTAACAAATAATTATCGTATAGAGTAGGTTATAGAGACATTCACTTTAATCTCTTCCTCTCCCACAGGAAGCTGCGCCTCAAAACTTTCTCCTCTGCCTCTTGCGTTAAGAGAGAGAGTATACTTTTCTTCATCCGCAATAATCCCGCCTCCTTCATAAAAGTTTACGACACCGACAAGAGAGACGCCAAGATCGCGAGCTAGCACTCGTGCCTTTTCTTTTGCATCATCAATAGCAAGTTTTCTCGCATCACGAAGCACTTTTTCTTCATCTTCAACTGTAAAACGAATACTTCCAATGTTTGTTGCGCCCCGTGAGCCAAGGCCACTTACCAACTCGCCTAGCGCATCAATGTTTTTGAGTTTAATTTCTATCCATTGCGAAACCTCGTAGCCAACAAGGACCCGTGTTCCTCCCGGATACATACCCACTTCACGATAATCGTAGCGAGGAGAGATAGTATAGCTCGTTGTCTTAATATCTTTGTTAGCAACGCCAAACTCGTCAAGATATGAGAGAAGAGTATCTATATCTTTTGACACCTGCTCTTGTGCATTAGCAACTTCTTTCGCCTCATGGATAACGGCAAAATTAAATTGTGCTACATCGGGCACCAGAGAGAGCTCTCCTTCTCCTCTAACAGTTATCGTGTTGCGAACGTCTGCAGACTGGCCGATAAAAGAAAGTGTTTTAAACTCGGCAAATACCTTGCCTACAAGTAAAAGCGCGACAAGAATAAGAATGACGAGGGTGAGGTTTTTTACGCCCTCGTTTCCCTTAAGTATCTGCCAAAGTGAGTGTGTATTTCCTTCGTTCATATAAATATTATACTATAAAAAAATAATATCCTGCTAGAATATAGCATATTTTGTCCCCAGAGCCCCTTCCTCAGAGTACTTTTTGTATGGTATAGTAAAAATACCTAAAGAGAGCCGTATGGTCATCAAAAAAGAAAAGAAATCCTCCTATTTCAAACTCCTTATACGGTATTATTTCCGCCCTGTCTGGGAATCGTTTTTTACGATTCTCTATCTTGTTTTCTTCGCCTACTTTCTTGTGTTTAACGCCGGAAAATTATGGATTGCAGTAAAATTTGTGGTAAGTACTTTTTTCTCGGGGGCATCAATTCTTACCATCACCTACCTTTTTTGGGGAGTTACCTTCATCATAACCCTTATCATCCCTTTCTCCATCAGCCTCTACGCGATTATTATCTTCTATGAAATTTGGGGTAAAAGCACATGGGAGAAATACAACAAGACTCTTGCAACTATTGCAATTATCCTTGCCGTTCCGCTTGTTATTATTCTTATGGACGATATTACACGAACTGCGGGTACTCAAAGCGAACTCCTTCCCTTTATACAAGAAAATGAGTTAAGAATTTAGCTACACCGAAATACCTACAGGCACCTCCTCCACAATAACATCCCGGCGCTCTTCGTGGCGTCGTTTTTCGTGATGTATTTCTCGCTCCTCTTCCTCCTCCAAACTTTTTGCTACACGCCCAATTCTATCCATCACAATGCTCGCAACCAAATCTCCCGTAACATTAATAGAGGTTCGCATCATCTCTAAAATACGATCAACGCCAATAATAAGTGCGAGACCTTCAAGAGGAACACCGACTCCCTTAAGTACAACAGAAAGGATTATAATGCCGACTCCAGGAGTTGCAGGAGCACCAATAGATGAGCCGATAATAGTAAAGATGAGCACCATTAAAAGTCCGAAAGAGAGCTCAATCCCATATGCCTGTATTAAAAAGATCGTCGCAATACCTTGAAAAAGTGCAGTGGCGTCCATATTTACCGTCGCGCCAATCGGAATGACAAACTGCGACACGGAGGAGCGCACTTTAAATTTCTCTTCCACCGTCTTGATAGAGAGCGGCATCACCGCCGCAGAGCTCCCTGTTGAAAAAGCAAGAAGTACAACCTCGCGGATATTTCGAAGGAAGGTAAGAGGCAACCACCCACCGACAAAAAAAACAATGAGAAGATAGACAACGAGCATTAATAAAAGTCCTGCGAACACTGTCAGGATATAGACGCCTATGCCGAAGAATGATTCTATGCCTGTATGTATGACAAGTTGTGCGATAAGTCCAAACACTGCCAGTGGCGCAATGTACATCATCCATCGTACAACGGTCATAGCGACACTTTGCAGTGACCCTAAAAGCTCAAGGAGTGGTTGCGATTTACGAGGCTGTAAATTCACAAGAGCAAGGCCAACGACCACAGAGAAAAGTACAATCTGGAGCATATTCACCTCAACGGCGGCATACAATGGATTATCCGGCAAGATTGAAATAATTGAGTCAGGAATTGAGTTGAGAGAAATAGGGTCACCTACAATTTCTCCGCGCACTTGCGCGGTTGAAACTTCGTTCACCAACGGTGGTGTTTCAATAAAATGACCGGGCTTCACAAGCGTAGCAAGCCCAACGCCGATTGAGACGGCAATAGCTGTTGTAAGCAAAAAATAGACAACAAGTTTTAATCCAATACTCTTCAACTGCTGCATATTTTCATTCGCTGCAATACCGCGAATGATAGATGCAAAAATAAGCGGAACAACAATCATCTGAATCATTACGAGGAAAAATCTTCCCGGCAGGGCAAGCCACTCACCAAGCGTATCGGCCGTTTCCTTCCCAACAAATCCCACCGTAGGACTAAAAAGAAGACCGACGAGAAACCCCGTAAACATACCGATAAGAATCTGAAGCCAGAGCCGATTCTTAATCAGACCCTGCAGATGTGTAGTAAGATATTTGAGGTTTCTTGGATGAAGTAACTCAATTGGATGTGTCATAAAATTATTACAACACTCCAATCCTGCTAGCAGGATTGGAGTGTTGTATTATTTTTTCTCCTCTCTCTCTTTATCATAGCCGATTTTATATTGTCTCACCCATTCATCAACCTGTTTTTGATAGTCCTTCATAAAAAAAGTATACCACACCACACTAAACCAATGCGCCGGAAGCAAGTTGGTATGTGAACCTTCCTAAATATACTCTACTCTTCTTGTAGAGCAAGATATATGTTTCACCTTGTTATTAAGTGCTTTTTTTCTTTTTTCTACCCCTTAGCGACAGGGGCAATCTGAATCGTCTGAATAGCCCTCTCAATATCTCTTATAAATGCCTTTGCTACTTCTGCTCACGATATTTTAGCTCTCGCCCTCAGTTGTAGTTCTTTATTGGTCAACAGCGGAACTCACTAAGAATACAAGTCACTATGGGATCCAATCCCCACGAACAACACTGAGTTGGTATCTAAAAATTTGTAAACTATCCGTAAGTCGCCTGAAATACTAAAACTCCTATAACTTTTATACTTACCATGAAGTGCATGGTTGTTGAGCAAAAGATCATGTTCATCTCTTTCAAAAAGAAGGTTTCTTTCTTTTACTTTTTGCTTAATTTTCTTAGGAAGTCTTTTATACTGCTTCTCGAAATTCTTATGAAATACTATTTTCATAATGTATCAAGATACACATTCGCCTTTTCTGCAGTAGCAAATGGACCAACCGTATTTTTGCCCCCCTTAATGTCCTTTTCTACTTTACCTAGAATATTTTCAAGATACGGAGTCATTTTGGGAATAGCGGAAAAAGATATACTTCTGCTTCGCACAAACTCTTTTAGAAATGCATTTATTACACTACTTAAAGGTAGGCCTAAATCCTTTGCTATTTTCTGAGCATTTTCTTTTACTTCTTTATCAGCCTTTATATTTATCATTGTTTTCATATATCTATAGTATAGACAACAGACTTTAGATGTCAATCATCTGCCAACCCTTTGGTGAAATAATAGAAAAATGAAACCTGCTACCAATCTGGGTCAGAGTCCGACATTTATTATGACCATTCTATTAGAGCGGGAATATATGGCTGGTGTTAGGGAGAAATTGAACCTTATTGCCCAGTTCCCAAACTATCCACAGGCCATTGACTCGTGAGGCAATTTTGCTATACTGATAGTGTCTTTCGGTTTAGTCATAAACTGAAAGGGTTTTACATCCAAGGGCAGCCCTCCGCGAGGAGGGCTGCTTTCATTTTTGCCTTTGTTCCCGATATTTTAGCTCTTGCCCCCAAATATCGGTGTCTATTCTTTTTTACGAACTGTAAATCTAAGACCTTTCTTTAAATATGTAAAAAATTTATGTTTGCCATCTAAATCGTATTCTCTCGTACCATCGGCCGGATAGGCGGTATAGTAGAAAATTTGCAATTCCTTCGCATTGAAATACTCTCCGATAAACTGTCATAGTTTTTCATAATCAAACATGCGTCCTTTTGCTTTTTGGGCTTCCCACAAATTGGAGGCATCTATGAAAACATATACCGTTGGATGCTCATCGCTCATATCTACATCATACCAAAAATTCAAATCCCGTCAGAGGGTCGCTAAAATAGCTTTATACAGTAAGGTTCATTTCGCTGGGTGTCTATCCGGATTTGAACCGGAACTGCGTCCTCCACAGGGACGCGTGCTAACCGTTACACTATAGACACCATTTATTTATAGTCAGGTGCTTCTTCTTTTTCTCCTGCTAAATAGTTAGCGTAGCGCGCAAGCGCGTAGAGTAAGCTTGAGAGCCTATTCATATACGCGCGTGTGTGTGTGCCCACGCAATTATTATGCTCTTCACATACACCGACAACTCTTCTCTCGGCTCGGCGCGCAAGCGTGCGTGCAACATCAAAAAGTGCCGCAACCTCACTCCCTCCAGAGATAAAAAAGCTCGTAATGGGAGGGAGCTCTTTTTCAATATTGTTGATAATATCCTCAATTTCTTTTACCTTCTCTTTACTTATTTCTTTCGGTGCACCAGCAAGCTCTGCTTGAACAATAAAAAGATTTGACTGAACCGTATGCACGATTGAGGAAAAACTTTTTTCTTCAAATGTGAAATTATGCTCTCCTGACTTTACTTTACACAACCCTAAAAACGAGTTTATCTCATCTAATGTTCCGAGTGCCTCAGCTACAGACGAGCTCTTTGAAATCCTTTGGTCGCATCCAAAAGTTTTTGTTGTCCCTTCATCACCTTTTCCCGTATAAAGCATATCGCTAAAATAGCACACTTTACGAGATTGGTAAATTATTTGGTGTCTCTATTGTACCAAGCTCGCACCTACTTCCAAAACCTTTGAGTTCTATTCTGGTGC
>JBBDJW010000019.1:0-9996 GCA_040879685.1 Minisyncoccota bacterium
ATGTAAAGAAACCAGAACCGACCACTTGAAACTTTGCCCCAGGCGTCGTCGTCCCAATGCCAACGTTGCCTGTTTGTGTCATTACCATCTGTTTCGAAAGTAAGTCAGAAGAACCAGAAAACTGGAATACAAAATCTTGTGAGTTATTAGCATGGATGACCTTTAATCCTGTTGTCACTCCAGCTGTGCCGCCCACAGAGTATATTTCAAGGTTAGCACTTGGACTCGTCGTCCCGATGCCGACGTTGCCTGTTGTTTTAACTCGGATGTGTTCACTCCCTCCAGCAAAAAGTTGTAAATCACTCCCATCTCCAACAGCATCTATACCAGTTGTTCCTCGAGAACCACTCGCCCCTCGTGCCCATAATCCGAACCCAGATGTTATATGCTTTCCATCAACGACAAAGTCATTCGTGTCGATGTGTAATGTTTCACTATTTGTAGTATCAACAATATCTCCTGTAAGTCCGATATTCCCAGAAACTTCTAGTTTTTCTGAAGGTCCCGTCGTCCCGATACCCACGTTGCCTCCGTTTAGTATGGTTAGTAATTCTGTTTGTCCAGTAATTAGTCCAGAAATTACTTGCGCTCTTGGTGCCTTTCCAATATTAAATGAGTTCGATCCGTCATCAAACCAAATGTTTCCAGTGTTCGTAGCACCTTGAATACTCACGACAGAACCATCGGTGCGGTTAGCGACCACCGTTGCACCTGTGCCAGTATTGTCTATGCGTATTGCTCCCTGACCACTACCGCCACCGATTACATGCAGTGGCTGAGCAGGACTCGTCGTCCCAATGCCGACGTTGCCGGTATCTTTTATAACCATTCTTGGATTATCTAGTCCAGTGACTGTAGCATCAGCTGTATAGAATTTTAAATCTGTGTTTGCTTGATATGTTGCACCCCCCCAATTTGCAGAACCATCTGCTACTATCTTCGCTCCAACCCGAACATCAGAATCTACTCCTCTAAAATAGATAGTTCCTATATTGTCTGTACCACTAATAACCGTATCTGTATTGATTAAACTTAATGAGCCTCCTTTATCTCCGCTATCAGCAATTTCCAATTTATATCCTGGACTCGTCGTCCCGATTCCTACTCGCGCATTCGTCGCATCTACAAATAACGCGTTCGTGCTCCCTTGCTTACCGACACGGAAATCACCATCCACATCAAGCGGATAATCCGGCGAGGTGGTGCCAATACCGACGTTCGTTGAGATGTAGACATCTGCACGGCTTTGAGATTCATAGTTAAGATAGAGAGGTGCCCACGCAGCTCCTGTTTCCGCATTAGCACTTGTCCACGAATGTGCGCCTATAAGTGCCTGGTTTTTATAGACACCCATTAAGGTTGTAAGGTTATCTGCACCAAATACACCACGTCCTCTCCAGTTAGCATCAGAACTTGAGGTATCTGCTGTACTTAATATTTTTATAAGATTATCTTGGTTTGTCGCTTCTGTTTTTCTTGCTTTAATTGTGCCTTGAACATGTAATTTTTCATCCGGACTCGTCGTCCCAACCCCCACATTCCCTGAACTAAAGTCATACACCAATCCTCCTGATGCAATATTAAGCCCACCTGCCAGTGTTGAGGTGGCAGTTGCCCCTTGTGCGATGAAGGCTTGGGTTGTGGTGCTGTAGCCACCGACGGTGAGGCCTCCGGTGGTTACGGTGCTTGATGCTTGTGAGATGAAGCCCTGTGCAAAGGTGGCAAGGTCGGAGAAAAGTGACGTGCCGGAAATAGAGAGTGTGCCTGTTGCGGTAATGTTTGAGGCGGTGAGGTTTTCGTTAAAGAATCCTGAACCTGCGACGGAGAGCTTGGCGAAGGGTGAGGTGGTGCCGATACCGATGTTGCCGTTATCGTTTATTACCAACCGATCCAATCCTCCAGGAGCTTGGTGATCCAAGAACCTCAAATTATTATCAAACATGTAGATACTCCATCGACCTGTATTGGCTGAATCTCTGAACGTTAGTTGTGCACCATCGTTTTGCAGAATGATATGCCCGTTTTCTACAATATGTAGTTCTGCCTCTGGATTAGTTGTCCCGATACCGACACGCCCCGTGGAGACATCAGTAAATAATGTTGGCGCACCGCTTGTGCCGACGCGGAAGTCGCCCCAGATATCAAGGAGTGATGCCGGCGAGGTGGTCCCAATCCCCACATTGCCTGTTGAAAGGATGTTAAAGAAGTTAGACCCTGCAAAATCACGGACGCGGAAAAGGTCTGCCGTCTGAGCGCTTGTACCCCGCACATCAAGTGTGGTAACCGTCGTGGTGGAGGAATCGTTTTGTATAAAGAGTGGCTGGTTGATATCAAACTTGTCTAGGGTAGAATCCCACCCAATAAGTGCGTTAGGCACAACCGTCCCGCGGAAAAAGACGATGTCCATATCTTCTGTGTCCGCGGTCATATTGTTGGTATTAATCGTAAATGTTTGTGCTTCTGTTCCTGAGATAGTTGTCGTCGCGGCATTTAATGTATTAACAGTAACAGCATCTATAAATGCATCATTCCAATAAAGTGCGGATGAGCCAAGATCATAGGTTGCGTTTGTTGTTGGGATAAGATTTGAATCAATCTGCGCATTGATGATAAGCGTGTCTGCAGAAGCATCCCCTAGAATAGTATTGCCTGTCGTGGTCGCATTGCCACTTACGGTGAGGCCGAAGAGCGTGGAGGATGCTTGTGAGATGAAGCCATTTGCAAAGGTGGCAAGGTCAGAGAAGAGTGAAGTGCCGGAAATAGAGAGTGTGCCTGTTGCGGTAATGTTTGAGGCGGTGAGGTTTTCGTTAAAGAACCCAGAGCCTGCGACGGAGAGTGTGGCGAAGGGGCTTGTCGTTCCTATCCCTACATTACTTCCATCCGTTCCGAGCAGTGTTTGCCCGGTGAACCATGCGGTGCCGTTTACGCTGAGCGTAGCCGAAGGCGAAGTTGAAGCGATGCCGACGTTGCCACCCGAGTCAATACGAAGCGCTTCGGAAAGCGAACCAGTGAGGTTTTTAATTGAAAAACTTAAATATGAAGCGGGGCTTGTTGTCGCGCTCTCGGAGAGTACCGAGAGAATTCTCGCCGTTGAGGTTGCGCTCCCGCTTTCGTCTTCTGCAGAAAAGAGCAACCCCGTACCAATGCCATCTAACCCATCTGCATCATTAAGGGCATGTGTAATGTTGAGTATGTCTTGTGTAAGCGTAGTTGATGCGCTTTCATTACTGATGCTCAATCGTTGTGTTGAGTTAGTTGTCCCGATGCCGACGTTGCCTGTATCCCCATCAATAAAAAGTGTTGATGTCGCTTGTGCACTTCCGGAGGAGTCCCCTGTAAAAATAAATCCTTCGGTAAGAGCGAGGTTTCCGGCGTTTATCGTGCCATGAATATTTCCTCCAACTTCAAGATCACCGCTTACAAATGCACTATTATAGTATGTGTCCGCAGTGAGGTTTGTTGGCGTGCTTGAGCCAATGGTGAGGAGTGCAATCGGTGATGTGGTGCCAATGCCGACATTGCCCGAACCCAAATAGACTTCTTGATTGTTTGTTGTGTTTATTGAAAGTGCTGAGCCCGTGTCTATGAGGTAACCTCCTGAAGTTGTTAACTGTGTTCCGGTTGATGTCGCCGTCCCGCCGATTGCAACCGAAGTCCCGAAAAGTCCTGTTCGCCAGCGAAGCCAATTTGCTGCATCGCCAAGATCAAAAGAATTGTCCACCGTTGGGATAAGTGATGTCGCAATTCGTGCATTTATAGTGAGCGTATCGTCGGTGATATCATTTCCTAAAGTTGTGTCTCCGGAAACATTTGCGCTCCCCGCGCTTAGTGTAGCAATGCCAAGTTGAAGAAAACTTCCTGTGCCTCCGGAGAATGAGCTATTTATAATTTCAGAATCATGAACAACAACATTTCCTAAATCATCAATCTTGTTGGTAAGCGTCACCGTGTTATAAACCGTTCGTGTATTCTCTTCTGCTGTGGCAGCAACTTTATCCAATTCATCTTTTAATCCGGCGGTAACATTTGCCAAGTCAGTATAAGAGACAAACTCACCACGAAGCTCCGCAGCCAAGAGTTCTAAGTCCGCACGAGAGATACCAGCAACAAATGTTCCCACTTGTTCTCTCACAACAGTAGTAGGGAGTGTCTCATCAGCGGCTTGAATGCGTGAAATAAGTGCACGAGAGACAAGATTTGCTAAATCACGATCAGAAGCACTGCGAATTGTATCGTCCGTGAGCTCATCGGCTTCTGCTAAATCATCAAAGCGAAGTGTGTCACTCTCTTTCTCTTTGTCAGAAAATACAACAAAATTTCCTATAATATCTTTTACGCCACGATAATAATCAAAAAGTTTTGCCTCAACAAGAAGCGGTATATTGTTGAAATGATTCTCAACATAAAATTCATGCAGTGCCGCCTGCGTTCGTGCGACACCTTCTTCTGCTTGTTGTGCAATAACATCAAAACCGAAAGCAATCATTGCAAAAGTTTTTTCAGTTGCATGATGAAATGCACGCGCCGCATTTGTTTGTTGCAAGAAAAGAGGCGCACCGGCAAATACAACAACGAGTGCAAGGGAGAGAAATGCAGGTGCAAAATTTTTTATCCATGTACGATGCAGTTTTTGCATCGGCGCATTTTGTTTTTTTAGTAACGCTTCTTCTTTTTGTTTTAAAACGTGCTCTTTATGATAACTTACATGCGCTTCGTCAAAAAGGGCGCGAGTGAGCAAATCAGATTCTTTATTAAAAGAAACATCCGCATACTGACTTTTTTGTTTTTTTTCAAGTTCCGGTAAAAAATCTTTGTAGGGATTTTCCCCAAAAACTGGAGATGGAGAAACCTTTTTTATTTCCGCAATCTTATTTTTATTTACGAGAATATTTTCTACTCCTCCCCCTTCCTCTGCAACATTTTCTGGAGTGTCTTTTTTTTGTCCCTTACCATTAGGAGAGACCTCCCCTATGTATCCCAGAAGTGACTCTTCACACACAAACCATCTTCTTTCAATTCTCTTAGCATCAATCTTACCTGCACGACACAGCTGACCAATGTAATCATTGGTGTATCCTGTAATCTCGGAGGCTCGTTTAACCGAGATATGATTTTTACCTTCTATAATAAGGTTTTTATTCATTTTTCTGAAATAGCGAAGTGACCTCGTTCACACGAGATCCCGTTTAGTTGCATTTCGACACAAGCGACTTTCAACACACATTTATGTTCTTATTATATAAACAGACAAAGCCATCCGCACGAAAAAAGTGTGGAAAAATATAGCTAAAATCCAAAAAATATTTTATGTCTAATACAAGTCTTTTAAAAAAAATCTATTTATAAAAAAGTATTTAAAAAAGATGTCCGAGATCCAACAAAAAGCCCTTTCTTTAAGCCACAAAAATTTTTTAATATTTTTAAGCTATGCGTATCTATGAAAAGCAATAAAAAAATTCTCTCTATAAAAAACTACCCTAGACATACAAAAAAATTTATAGCGTAACAACTATTTTTTATCTCTCTTCCGCCTCATCACGCTCATTATAAACACTACGACATTTGCAAGAATGTCGTAGTGTTTATATATACGGCCTGGAAAAAACATAAAAACTTCTTCTTTTCTTTCTTTTCCTCAAAAACATTCTGATCCCTCTTGCGGGATTTGAATGTTTTTGAGAATGCTAGTTAGTAGAGTGTGGTAAATTACTACCAGCATTAATGCAGGTAGTAATTCAGTGATTAACTTAAACACTCTTTTTAATAAAACACTACGACATTTGCAAGAATGTCGTAGTGTTGTATTACTCTCTCTTACTATCTTTTAACAATTAAAATTCTTGTCCAAAGTAGAGCTCGGCTTCATGGGTTGTTGTTGTGTTTATTTGTTTTATATTTTCTAAAATAACATCAGCTTCGCTTGTGAGTAATTGATCTTTATCAAGTAAAGCAATTTGTTCGGTGAAGTTTGTATCGGGATTAATTTTTAACAATGCCGCATAATCACGCATTACTTGCGAAGCTTCAATTCTTTTTTTAATTTCATCTTCCACCAACTTTTTGTTCTCTTCAAATAAATTAGCAAATGGAACTCGCGGAATTATTTTTTTTGCGTTCAAGGTGATTGCTTCAAAAAAAATATCTGTTGCATCTTGAAATTGGTTTGCTGACGATGTGTATGTTTCTGCTAAAATGTGGCGGTACCCTATTTCGTGATGAGCAATCGCTTCGTTAATTTTTTTATTTACTTCTTTTGAAATTTCTAAAAATGCTTCGTACTCTCTTTGTGCTTGTGCGAGCGGAACTGTTTTTTCTTCTTTCTTCTCTGCAATAGCAACAATCACCTCTCTGCCTCTTTTTAACTGAACCAGTAAATCTTTTGCAATATTAATTGGTGTTGCAAATTTTAATGTCTCCCCCACGGAAACACCCCCCACTTGTTCTCCAAAACGGGCAGAGTTAATTCCAATTACTTCTCCGGCTTCGTTTACTAACGGACCACCACTATCCCCTGGCAAAATGTCAGCAGTTGTCTCCAAAAATTGTCGGTTGCCTTCTTGTAACTTTCGAGAGATAGTTCCTTCTTTAAAACTTACATCTGTCTCAAGGCCAAATGGATATCCTAAAACAAACACCCTATCACCCTGAGAAACGAGGTCGGAGTTGCCAAGTGGGGCTTTTAATAAGTCTATTTGTGGGTTATCCACATCTGTCTTTAAGAGAGCAATATCTACCTCCTCATCCCTCCCCACAACACGAGCAGTAAGCTGTATGCCATTTGAGAGACGAACAATAACACTCTCCGCCCCCTTTACCACATGAGCACTTGTTAATATATAGCCCTCCTCTTCTATAATAATACCGCTTCCTACATCTTCCGGCGCCACGATATACACGGTTGAGGGCTTTATGGCATCAATAATCTCTGCATTACTTTTAAAAAGTTCACTACGGGGGGTTGTCGGGCCTGAGGTAGTTCCCTTATTTCGCAGGCTATTTAGAAAGTTTTGAAGCTCTGTGTTAACTGCCCTCTCGCTTTTTGAGGCCTTATATTGACCCAAAAAATAGACACTGATCCCCGAAAGAGCAAGTACACCAACAACAATGGCTAATATCAGCTTAATGTTAAAAAAACCTTTGCTCTCGTGAATATTCATAATAATTTAACTATAGCAGAGAGTTGGTCTTTACTAAATAGATTTCAATCTTTAGAAAACTACTTGAGAGTATTGTGAGGGCTCTAAAATCTTTAAAAGACATTTTAGAGAGGATATTTGTCCTTTATAAAATGTCTTTTATAATGTCCTTTATAGGATAGTTTAGAAAACCTATTTCTTAAGAAATTTTTCTACAATTTTTCAATGATTCCCTTGCCGACAAGGATTCTTTGTTGCACTAACTTCATTATATCCTTTTCACACATAATAAAAACACAAAAACACCAGCTTCTGCTGGTATTTTTCGTGGTGAACCCGACAGGACCAGCTTCGCTTTATCGATCCTTACAGGATCAGTACAGGTTGTCACCATTTTGTTTTGTGCCTCACAAAATGCTAGTCAACCTTTTCGATTTCTCTCAGAATACTCACAACGACAAAAGAAAAACACACGCACGGTGTGTATTTTCTTTCGTTGTGGACCCGACAGGAATCGAACCTGCGACCTCTTGAGTGCAAAACAAGTGCTCTAGCCAACTGAGCTACGGGCCCAATATTATATTATCAACAATACTACTAATTTTAAGGAATCTAGCCCCAGCTATCCGCCAAAGGCGGAATAAATAGCTGGTCAGCCTTAGGCTGAAACTGAGCTACGGGCCCATATGTATATTATCTAGGAATTTTCTTCCTTGTCCAGACTTTAAGAACTTTTCTCTTCCTAATGCTTCTACTTTTGTTTTGAATTTTTCTTCATAAAAAAATTCAAAAGGGCTATTATGCTTGGTAAACTTATTTGTTCCGGAGTTATGTTCTTTTAATCTTGTAGGAGTATCTTTACTAGTGTATCCAATATATCTCTTTCCATTTTTTACGCTTTTAAGAACATAAACCGTAAACATAATTTTATTGTTCTAGCCCCAGCCATAGGCTGGTCAGCCTTAGGCTGAAACTGAGCTACGGGCCCAATATTATATTATCAACAATACTACTAATTTTAAGGAATCTAGCCCCAGCTATCCGCCAAAGGCGGAATAAATAGCTGGTCAGCCTTAGGCTGAAACTGAGCTACGGGCCCCCTCTCTCTTAATAAAAAGATGTCCAAGATTTGGACTTATTTATTATACATTACTTTTTTTGTAAGGCAAGAGCAATAAGGTGCTCTAAAAACTCTTGAAAAGAAGAGCCAACGGCCTCAACGGCCTTGGGTAGAAGCGACTCCTCGGTGAGACCCGGAAGCGTATTTACCTCTAAAAGATAAGCTCCTTGAGGAGTAAGAATGAAGTCGGCACGCGAATAATGGCGCAAAGAAAGCGCTTTGTGAGCTTTGCGCGTCATCTCCATAATTTCTGTTTTCTCTTCTTTAGAGAGAGAGGGTGCTGGGCAGAGCTCTTGGGAAATACCGTTATATTTTGCTTCGTAATCAAAAAAAGCGCTTCCTTTGGGAGTAATAATTTCAATAGGAGGGAAAACATAGTGCTCCTCACCTCTAAATCTCTCAACGAGACCGCATGAAATCTCTTTGCCTTTTTTACACTCTTCTATAAGAACCATCGTGTCTTCTGCGAGAGCATTTTCTATCCCCTCAAGAAATTCATTAAAGGTCTTCGCGATAATAACCCCAAAAGAAGAGCCTCCTGATGCCGGCTTTACTACGGTGGGTTGTGGCATATGCCGATAGAGCTCCTTTGCGCGAGAAAGAACATCCTCACTCTCCTCAATATAAGCATAATAAGGCGAACGCAATCCCTCCTTTTTAAAAACCTCTTTCGCCAAAACTTTATTCATCGCAAGCGCCGACCCAAATGAATCAGAACCAACATAGGGAATGGCATATTTTTCAAAAAGAGCTTGAATTTTGCCGTCTTCTCCATAATAGCCATGGAGCGCATTTATTACCAAATCAATGTGAGAGAAAATATCGGCAGGATGTTGCACTACGCCGGCGCAATGCCAAACACCGCTTTTATCAATAAAAATATCCACCGCTTCGTACTTTTCGGGCAGATTATTGATAATCGCCGCCCCTGTTTTAATTGAAACAGAATATTCATTGCTCACTCCTCCTCGTATAACACCCACTCGTATCTTGTGCATAATGCTTTCATTATACATCAAAATCCCCCCTTCTTTACAACACTACGACATTCGCAAGAATGTCGTAGTGTTAGTAAATGGTGTTTTTACCATTTACTAAATGTAACTTTTTTTTATGCACTGAGATGGTTGAATCTCTACGCTCTTACACATACGGGTGTAGATTCGCTAATGTATTAAAATAAACCATCTGATTTCTTGCAAATTTCTTCTTTTTCGTCAATGCTTATGTTTTCTGGCATTTTGTGTATCATGAAATATTTGCTTTCGACTTCTTTCTCAATACCGTTTATTTCTGATATCAAAATAAAATATTCGCCAGGCCAAACCACTCCCACCTTCCACTCTAAGCCTTGAGAGCCTGATTTTATTTCATATGCCCTTGCTAAACCGCTTGCGATTGGCCCGACGTTTTCTCTTGTGCCAGCATCAACAAGAGCGGTCTCTAATGAACTTATCACCGTAGATGACTCCCAAGAAATTGGGTAAGTACATCCTCTGTAAACCCCGGTGTCATTTTGGGGAAAGGTGAAAGACAATTCAGAAACTGGGGATGTGCTAGGGACTATCTCTGTGTCGGTAGATGTTGCAATATCTACAGAGATATCTGAAGTTGTTGTAGCCTGCTTTCTATCCGGTCTACTAAAAGATTGATAGAACGAGTGAGTATTTGCGATATAAGAGGTGCTTAAATCATCAAAAGCTTGATTGAATTGATTAATAGACCAATGGCCAAAAAAGA